>DIKN01000039.1:0-461 GCA_002424575.1 Acholeplasmataceae bacterium UBA5617
GCAGCTTCGCCGATCGCTTCATAGTAATCAGAACCGATTTCATCCATCGCTTCTTTAAGCATCTTTTCAGCTTTGTTCCACATCTCATCATCTGGGAAATACTTATGGGAATCCTGTGGATCACGATAACTTAAACGGAATTGGTAATCTTTGATGTTAAAGTCGTCATAGACAGCGAGCATCAATTGAACAGTGCGTTTAAATTCATCTTTAATCTGATCAGGACGCACGAAAATATGGGCGTCGTTGAGCGTCATTTCACGCACACGTTGAAGACCAGAGAGTGCACCACTCTTTTCATAGCGATGCATCATGCCAAGTTCTGCAATGCGTAAGGGAAGTTCACGATAGCTGTGTACATCGTTTTTGTAGATCATCATATGGTGAGGACAGTTCATGGGACGAATGACAAGCATTTCTCCTTCACCCATGTCCATCGGTGGAAACATCGAATCTTGGTA
>DIKN01000039.1:616-7330 GCA_002424575.1 Acholeplasmataceae bacterium UBA5617
GAGGAAGAGGTCAAGTTCTTTCCCGAGTTTACGGTGATCTCTCGCTTTTCTTTCTTCCAATAAATAAAGATGCGCATCCAAATCTTTCTTACTTAAAAATGACGTGCCATACACACGAACAAGCATCTTGTTGTTTGAGTTTCCACGCCAGTAAGCACCCGCTAAATTGAGCAGTTTAAAGTGCCTGAGTACTTTCGTCGATGCCACGTGACCACCTCGACACAAATCGGTGAATTCACCTTGGCTATAGACCGTTAAACCATCGTTTTTAAATTCTTCAATGAGTTCGAGCTTATAGGGATCATGCACAAAAATCTTTTTTGCTTCTTCGTAAGATACTTCTTTTCGTTGGATTACAAAATCTTCTTGTGCGAGGTCAAGCATCACTTTCTCGATGTTTACAAGATCGTCATCGGTGACTTTATCATCGCCAAAATCAACATCATAATAAAAACCTTCTTCAATCGCAGGTCCTACGCCAAAACAAGCATGTGGATAAAGACGCTTGATCGCTTGTGCGAGCAAGTGTGCTGTACTGTGATTGATGACATCTAAGATTCTAGGATCTTTTTCGGTCAAGATTTCGAGTGTGCCATCTTCAAGAAGTTTTCTTGAGAGTTCGATGTATTGTTTGTTAAAAACAGCTGCCAATGCTTTCTTTGCTAAACCACTCGAAATGCTTTCAGCCACTTCAAGTGCACTGATCCCCTTGGCAAAGGATTTGATGCTTCCATCTGGAAAAGTCAATTGTATCATATGTTTCACTCCTTTTATCAAATAAAAAAACGCCCTTGGCTAAGGGCGCTTCGTTTTGCGTGGTACCACCTTAGTTCTAGCATCGCTAGCACTTATAAACCGATAACGGGGTGACCCGGGCTCTTCTTTCGAGGCCAACTCCAAGGGAGTAACGCGGTCGTTCGCAGCTTTCACCATCCTGCGTCGCTAGGGTTGACGTTGTCGTATCCTTTTCATCGTTCTATCGTTATTATATCACTTTTTTGTCATTATGCAAGACTTAACGGCCAGGGTATTGATCGGTCGACAATTTCACATAGGACGTCAAATCTTTAATGCGTTGAATGAGTCGTGCCGCTTTGATACGGTTCGTATCATCCTTGTTCACAGCAATCACTTCGGCGAGTGTCACCATTTCAAAATTTGAGGTGATAAATACGGGTAATTTTGCAGAAAGACGATATTGAATAATGGGGACGAGCACTTCATCGCGGAACCATGGTGTCATGTTTTCGCCACCCATATCATCGATCATGAGAACATCTGCCTGTTTGAGTTGATTGATTCGTTCTTCCATATTTCCTTCATTCATACCTTGACGTATGGATCGCACCAAATCAGGCATGTAGACAAAGAGGACGGTGATGTTTCTTTCGGCAAGTGCTTGTGCAATGGCTGAGAGTAAATAACTCTTACCGGTCGCATATTTTCCATAGATATAAAGCCCTTTGACATAATGGTCACGGCGATATTCTTGAATGAATTCACTCGCGAGTCGATACGCTTTTTCGCGTTCTTCATTGAACACTTCGAAACGCGCAAGTGATGCATCTTGAATGTAGACTTCGGAATCATAGAATTTGAGATGTTTTTTGATTTTATTTCGTCTGATTTCCATCTCTTTTTCTTTGGTTGGCTCATACACAATTTCAATGTATGGGTCGGTTCTTAGAACGGGCTTATAGCCATCGATCACGGTTTGTTGATCGCGTTCCTGTAGATAAATGAAAACTTTGTAGACATCTACATCCGAAATCTTTAAATGTCTTGTTTCTGGGTCGGTTAAGACCACTTTTTTCATCTCATCAAGTGTCATGATTATCCCTCCATTTTCGCAAGGTCTTCCATGTATTCATCCAGCCAATCTGGTGCTTTAATGGTCACCTTTTCAGATCGCTTCTTGGATTCAAACTGTGTTTCTAGACTTGATGAGAACTTGATCGCATCCTCTGTGGTCTGAACACCTTTATTGAGCCAATCGTGTAATACTTTTTCCATATAGGTTAGGTTGGGTAAGACACCATCTTTGTGTTTTAGTACAAGCATGAGAATGACATTGATGATGCCGGGATCGACAGCATTTCGTTCAAGGAGTTGAGTTGCAGTTTGCAATGCAAGTCCTTGATAATCTGTTTTCGCGTATTTTTGAATGATGACTTGTGGCGAGACTTGATCGACCATGGTCGGTGTGGGTTCTTTCTTTTTGATGGTCAACAATTGATTCTTCTCTTCGTAGTGTTGTTTCGCTTTTAAATTGAGCTGAGCAAATGTGACGACTTTATTGCCCCGTGATGCCTGTTCATAGATGGTGACCATATCTGAAACATCATATTGATAAACAAATGCTATTTTATTGATTTGTTCTTTAAACTTATCGGTTAAGATCTGAGATGTCTTAAGACGATCGGGAAGTTTTTCAACAAATGCTTCGTAATGAAACGTATAGTTGATATGTGTTCCACCATTGGTCGTTCGTCCCTGAAGGGGATGGTTGACGGATAGTAGGTTTAAACTCTTAAATTCATAGAGTTCATCGAATGATTTGGTGATGTTTTCATAACCTTCTGTGGATAGAACATCCATCTTAAAGATGTCGGTTAATAATAGAACATTTTTTTCACCAATCTCAGCTTGTAAGTAAGAACCAAAGATGGTATCGACTAAGAAACTTTTAGCGGTGAGTGGAGCTTTCATCTGGTAGATGTAGTGATCTTCTTTCTGATACGCAACAAGAAGGTTTAAAGCTTCAAGTTTATTTCTCATCTTGATGAAATCTACCTGTTTGATGTTGAGGAGATCAAAAAGTTCCGCGTGGGTATACGAAAGACGATTGGTTTTATTGACCAGCTGATAAAATGTGGAATAAAGTGCGTGACTATCTAACCCCATGAGAGGTTGATAAAGAAGCGCGAGCACTTTGAAGTCCGCAGCGGATAGGTCACTCTGAGATTGAATGGTGAATGTGCTACTGTTTTTCATAACCGATGGTTTTTAGGAAAGCGATAATGTGCGTTTTGAGCTCATCGATGGTGGTTGAATTATCGATGATGACATCTGCATATGCTTTCTTTTCCTCCAATGACATTTGACTTTGTATACGCTTCATCGCAAGTTCTTCTGAGAGATGATCGCGAGACATAAGTCTTTCGATTTGTGTGCGTTGATCGACATATATAAGAACAACTTGATCGACACGTGGGATGTAATTCACTTCAATTAATAAAGGCATGTCGATCACAAGGATTGGTTCATGTTGGTGTTTTGCCTTTTCAATTTCGATTTTCTTAAAGACGCGAGGATGAACGATACTGTTTAATGATAATCGTTTGACTTTATCCTCGAAAATCGCTTGAGAAAGACGTTTTTTTCCTTCAACATCCATGGTATATCCGAACGTTGACTCAATGATTTGGACCATCTTTCGATCGGTCTTCCACAGGTCCTTGACGATGACATCGCTATCGATAACGGTTATCCCAAGTTGGGAAAAGATGTGGGCTGCAGTGGTTTTACCCGAGGCAATTCCTCCGGTTAGTCCAATGAGATGAGGTTTAGTGTTGACAGGTTGGACAGACATAAGTTCCACGTCCTTTGACCTTGATTTTGATGATGGGGGTATGACAGATGGGACAAGGTTTTCCCACATGTGTATGAACAGCGAGTTCTTGTTGAAAACGTCCATGCACACCATCCATGGGTTCGAATGTTCGAATGGTTGTTCCACCCTGAAGGGTTGCTTCTTCAAGAACGTCTTGGGCTTGAAAAACGATGGTCTTGATCTCTTGATCAGAAAGTGATGAACCTAAGCGGGTGGGGTGAATGCGTGCACGAAAGAGGGTTTCATCCACATAAATATTTCCTAATCCACTGATGGCATGTTGATCGAGAAGAATTGCTTTGATTTCTGTTTTTCTTTTCTGAACGTGTGAAATAAACTGTGATACCTCAATATCTTTCGGTTCAGGTCCCACATGAACAAGAGGGGGTTGGTTTTTGTAGTCCTTTAAGTCATAAAGATGCATCGTCCCAAACTTTCGTGTGTCATGATAAATGAGATTGTAACCTGAAGATAATTCAAATACAAGATGATCATGTTTCGTTAAAGGATGATGGCTGGGATGGTAGAAAAACCGACCTTCCATCCGCAAGTGAATGATTAATGCATCATGATCAAGCAAGAGGATTAAATGTTTTCCTTGACGTTCGATCGTGTGTATCACTTGACCTTTTAATGTCTTTTGAAAGGTTTCTACATCGGTTTGAACAATCTTGGGATATCGCATGCGGACATCCATGATTTTTTGTCCAACAATAAGTTTTTCTAGTGTGCGTCTGACCGTTTCAACTTCTGGAAGTTCTGGCATGTTGCACCTACTTTAAGTCATACCACGTTGAACCCACATCACACGATGTTTTGAGTTCCACGTTGAGATGAAGCGCATGTGCCATCATTTTGGGTACGATCATTTTCATTTCTTCAACTTCATGCAGGGGAACTTCTAAAATCAATTCGTCATGCACTTGAAGAAGAATCCGCGAATCTTTCTTTTCTTTCTTGATATAGTGATAGAGATCGACCATCGCTTTTTTCAAGATATCTGCAGCACTTCCTTGAATCGGAGCATTGAGTGCTAACCGTTCACCAAAAGCGCGCTGGGTGAAGACTGGTGATTTCAGTTCGGGAATATAGCGTCTTCGCTTCATCAACGTTTCGACATATTCATGTTTTTTTGCAAACGTCACGATGTCTTCCATATACGTCTTAATTTCTGGATAGATCGACAGATAACGATCGATGAAGGCTTGAGCTTCTTTCGGTGTTACCTTAATGTCTTCCGATAAACTCCATGCACCAATACCGTAGATAATCCCGAAGTTAACAGCTTTTGCAGCCCGACGTTGATCAGGTGTCACATCGGTGACGTGAAACACGTCCTGAGCGGTTTTCGTATGGATATCGATGTTTTGGTTGAATGCTGCAATGAGTGATTGCACGTTTGCCATGTGAGCGAGCACACGAAGTTCAATTTGAGAGTAGTCTGCACCTAAGAAGAGGTGACCCTCTTCAGGAATAAAGATTCTACGAATCTGTCTTCCCTCTTCGGTTCGAATCGGAATATTTTGAAGATTGGGATCCAAAGAAGACAACCGACCTGTTGTCGTTAAAGCTTGCATGTAGATGGTATGAACTTTTCCATCTTCAAAGAGATTTCCTTTTAATCCTTCGATGTAGGTTGAATAAAGTTTCGTCAGTTGACGATACTCTAAAATCTTTTCAACGATGGGATGATGCGATTTAAGTTCTTCAAGCACTTCTGCAGAGGTTGAATAACCCGTTTTTGTTTTCTTACCATTGGGTAAATTGAGTTTATCAAAAAGGATATCGCCAAGCTGTTTGGGTGATCCGATGTTAAAGGATTCACCAGCTAAATCAATGATGGTCTCTTCGATGGTGTGAATGCGCTGGGTTAAATCATCACCTTGACGATAGAGCTCTGTCAAATCGACATTCAGACCTTGATATTCCATATCTGCGAGCACTTCGGATAAAGGGATCTCTAAGTTGGTTAACAATTCGAGTTGACCTTGATCCTTTAAGGTCTGAAGTTGCGATGCTCTCAGTTCAACGATTGCTTTAGCTTTAGAAACGATGTGCCGTTGATAAATCGATGCTTCTGGTAATGCTTTTTTCGCACCTTTACCATAAACAACATCGTCATAAAGGATATCTTCATAATGAAAAGCTGAAACAATGCGTTTGAATTCTTCTTTTCCTAAATGTGAATTGATCAAATACGCGGATAACAAGAGATCATAAGTGACACCCCGCACATCAAATCCATGCCACAAAGCGAAGACTTTTGCTGCTTTATAGTCATAAATCCATTTGGTGATGGATTCATCCTGAAGATAATCTTGAAAGACTTTTGATGTTAAAACAAAAGATGCGGGTAAAAAGATCAAGTGGTTGTTGGACGCAAGCCCAACACCCCAAACTTCAGCTTTATGGTAGTTATAATCGGAGAGTTCAACGTGAATCGCTAAGTCGGGCTGAAGGACTTTTTTCAGAGAGTCATCATCATTAATGATGGTATAATGCCACTCTGATTTAATGTCGGTAGGAACTTCCATTTTTTTGACGAAGACATGAAGATCCAAAGATTGGAAAAAAGCCATCAATTCACTCGATTTGACAGGTTCTTTTTTAACACCATCATACGTCAGATCGATGTCACCATCGACATCAATCGTCACCAAATCTTTACTCATTTTGGCTAAGTGTTCGTATGTTTTGATGTTTTCTCCCAGTTTACCTTTAATTTCATCCTGTTTAGCTAAGATGTTTTCGAGTGTTCCATAGGTTTGAAGAAGTTTAACCGCAGTCTTTTCACCTACACCAGGGATACCGGGAATATTATCGGAAGGATCACCCATTAAAGACTTTAAGTCAATCATTTGTTCATGGGTTAATCCATAGGTTTCTAAAAGGGACTTGGGATTGAATGTTGCTACTTCGGTCATCCCTTTTTTTAAGAGATGAACGGTGATGTTTTGATCCACGAGCTGTAATAAATCGCGGTCACTTGAGTAGATGGCAACATCAACACCCGCTTTTGATGCTCGTTTAGCGAGTGTACCGATGATATCATCGGCTTCATAACCTGCTTTTGAATAGGCTTGAACGCCACATAAACGAAT
>DIKN01000036.1 GCA_002424575.1 Acholeplasmataceae bacterium UBA5617
GTCGATGATGCTGAAAAGATTACGCGCAAGCGAATCGATCAATACACAGAACTTGTCAAAAAGAACCATGGCGATATGCTTGCTTACGTCAAGTTTGTCAACGGTGAATACTCAGGTTCGATTGCAAAACAACTCGATGCTCAGAAACTCACTTCATTGGGTTTAAAAAACGGTCAAATGGTCTTCTTGGTTGCTGGTGAATTCGAAAAAGCATCAAACGCTTTAGGTGCGCTCCGCATTGAAATCGCCAATGAATTCAATTTAGTTCCCAAAGACACGTATAAGTTCTTATGGGTTGTTGATTGGCCTCTTTTAGAGTATAGTGAAGAAGAGAAGCGTTTTTATGCGAAACACCATCCTTTTACGGCACCTGTCGACGCTGAAGTGCTAAAAAAAGATCCGCTTCATGCGATGGCAAAAGCCTATGATATCGTATTGAATGGCTATGAAATTGGTGGTGGATCGATTCGTATTCATAATCAAGAGGTTCAACGACTGATGTTTGATACATTGGGATTATCGAAAGATGATATCGTGCGTCGCTTTGGTTTCTTCGTCGATGCGCTCAAATATGGGACACCTCCTCATGGTGGATTAGCTTTAGGTCTTGACCGTGTGGTGATGCTGATGACCAATACAACCAATATTAAAGATGTCGTTGCATTTCCTAAAACACAGAGTGCAAAAGATATGATGATGCAGGCACCAAGTGATGTGGATCCTATCCAACTCAAAGAATTGCAAATCAAAGTAGGTGAATAAGATGAAAAAAATTACATTAGCTGGAGGATGTTTCTGGGGTGTTGAAGGTTATTTCAATCAACTCAAGGGTGTTGTCGATACAACGGTAGGTTATGTCGATGGCAACAAAAAAAATCCGACTTATCGTGAAGTCTGTGATGGCGTTGCCACACACGCTGAAGCGATGGAAATATTGTATGATGAACGCGTGATTTCACTTGAAAAAGTTCTTGATCATTTTTTTAGAATCATCGATCCTTTTTCAAAAAATCGTCAAGGACATGATGTCGGTCGTCAATATCGTACAGGGATATATTATGAAACCGAAGATGATCAAAAATTCGTGGTTGATTATATGATCAAGATGTTTGGTGATCGTATGAGCAAAGTTCAAACAGAGGTTAAAAAGTGCCTTGATTTTGAACCTGCTGAAATGTATCATCAAGATTATTTAAAGAAGAATCCGGGTGGATACTGTCACGTGAATTTGAATTTAGCTAAACCAGAGGAGAAAAAGTGATGCGTAAGGATTATATCTCCTGGGATCAGTATTTTATGGGTGTTGCTAAACTCTCCGCAATGAGAAGCAAAGATCCATCCACACAGGTTGGAGCATGTATCATCAACAGTGATCGCCGTATTGTGGGGATCGGTTATAATGGATTACCACAAGGATGCAGTGATGCCACTTTTCCATGGCAAAATGAAGGCGAATTTACGGAAACAAAATACCCCTATGTGGTTCATGCTGAAGCGAATGCTATTTTGAATGCTACACAAAATCTTAAAGGTTCATCGATTTATGTGACACTTTTTCCATGTAACGAGTGCACGAAATTAATCATTCAAAGTGGTATCAAAGAAATCGTATACGAATCCAACAAATATCAACATTCAAAAGAACATCAAGCAGCGCTACGCATGCTTAAAGCTGCAGGTGTATCTTATCGACAAATCACAGTGGGCGAGTTAAGTTATGTTAGCCTTTCTTAAACGTTATAAAAAAATACTGGTCATTTTAAGTTTTCCATACCTCTATTTTTTGTTTTTGCTGATTGCACCAACACATAAACTTGTCATTGCACCAGGGGGATTGACACCTGTTGAACAAAGCATTTCCATTGAAGGCATTCACATAGTTGATCAATTTCATACCATTTATGTCTACAGTTATTACCCTATGACACCCTTTCAAACATTTGTGACAGCTAATGATGATCGTATGGCTGTTTATCCCATGTCAGAAAGACAAAAAGACACCTCGTGGCGTGATGACTACTTAAGTGGACAAATCTCAAAATTATCGAGTTTACAGATATCGGTGATCAAAGCGTATGAATTGGCTCATCAAGTAGATCCCAGTATCACCATTGACTATCATTTTGCTGGACTCCTTGTATCGTATCGCCCGAGTCGAATCACGGAACTTGAAGTGGGTGATCGGGTAGTTGCAATCAATGGGGTGAGTTATGAAGGTTTAGATGAAATAAGCTTTTTAGCGCTCAGTGAAGCCAAAAATGTCACGATGTTAATCGAGAGAAAACAAGGAGATGAATGGGTTACAAAAAGCGTGAGCTATGAGCTTGATGAAAATGAGCCGGTCTTAAGATTTTATCCCGATTATATCATTGATCATGCGCAACCCTCATTCACATTACCGGGATTAGATAGCATCATTGGAGGACCAAGTGGGGGATTGATTCAAACCCTAAGTCTTTATGCAAGTTTACTAAAACTAAACATTGGCGATCTCAAAATTGCTGGAACTGGGACGATTGAGATGAGTGGAAATATCGGTAAAATCGGTGGAATTCGGCAAAAAATCTATACTGCGATAGACCAAAAAGTCGATGTTTTCTTCATTCCAAGCGATCATATATCTGAGATACAAGGGATTGATTACCCCTTCATTATGTACGTTGTTTCAACGATAGAAGAGGCGGTGCAAGCGCTCCATGAAGTCATTAATTAATCGATTAGATCAGATGCTTCATCGATTTAAAAAACTCATCAAACTAATCGATAAGCAAGCATCGATGAAAAGCGTTGTCAAATCTGTTTTAGGTGCGCTTTTGCTCTCTTTCTTATCCCTACTTTTACCCGTTTTAACCGTGATCAACATGTTTATATATACTAAACTCACGTTTTTTTTAGCCATTTTATTGGTCATCATGGTTGTCGCTTGGCCATTCATCTATTATTATTTTTATTATCGCTTGCTTAAAAATTATCATCCGAGTATTGAAGATATCAATATCACATTACCTTATTGGGTTGAAAGTTCTTTGATTGCAACCGTTTTATTCGTGATTGGAATCATCGTATTATCCATTATATTCTAGGAGAATAACATGCTGATTGGACTAATTATCATTATTTTATCCATCTCATTCGATCAAATCACCAAGATTCTTGCGCGCACCATGTTACCACTAAATGGTCCTGGGGTTGTATGGATTCCTGGTTTATTCGAAGTGTCCTACCATCAAAATCCAGGGATGTCTTTTGGTGCATTAGAAGGTCAACAACTCCTTTTTATGGCTGCAACCCTTATTGCATTGGGCGTTTTTGGTTATCTTTTTAAGGATTCAGATTTTAAGCATAAAAAAGTCTACAGTCTTTCAATCGCATTCTTTATTGCTGGAACACTTGGAAATGCAATTGATCGTGCACTGTATGGATATGTCATCGATTTCATGCATTTCCCCTTTTTAGATGGCTTATTAAATGCCATTGGACTATCAAATTTCTATAATAATTGGGCCGATATGTTTTTGAGCGCAGCCATTGTTCTTTTCTCCATTGATCTCTTTATTTTGGATGAAAAACGGAAGAAGGAGATGAAAAAACATGAAACAACACCTCAAGGTGAATGAATCTATGGTTGGACTTCGCCTGGACCACGTACTCAACGAACATCTATTGACTGAAAAAAGTAGAAGTTTTGTTCAACGATTAATCAAAGATGAACACTGTCTTGTCAATGGGAAATCCGTTAAAAGTGGGTATCAGCTCCGTTTAGGTGATCATATCGAAGTCGAAGAACCTGAAGCGAAAAAATTGGATGTGGAAGCTGTTGATCTAAAACTCGATATCATCTATGAAGATGATGATCTCGTGGTCATCAATAAACCTCAAGGTATGGTCGTTCATCCTGCATCCAGCTACCACGAACCCACACTTGTTCATGGGCTGTTGCACCAAATTGATGAATTGTCGACCATCAACGGTGTGATTAGACCCGGTATCGTTCATCGGATTGATAAAGACACATCGGGTTTACTCGTGGTTGCTAAAAATGATTACAGTCATCACTTCTTATCATCTGAACTTCAAGAACATGCCATTACTCGTCAATACGTGGCATTAGTTTATGGCCGTTTTGTCGAAAATGAGGGAACCATCGACGCTCCGATAGCAAGACACCCCAAAAATCGGCTCAAAATGACGGTGATTGCGACAGGAAAACATGCGAAAACACATTTTAAAGTCTTAGAGCGCTTTGATCAATTCACGTTGGTACAATGTCAGCTGGAGACGGGTCGTACGCATCAAATTCGTGTCCATATGGCCTACATTCATCATCCGGTTGTCGGAGATCCTATCTATGGTCCTAAAGATGTTATCGGTCATCAAGGTCAATATCTTCATGCAGAAAGACTGACCTTCATGCATCCAACAAAAAAGGAGCAAATGAGCTTTTCAGCTGATTTGCCCCCATCATTTCATGATTTATTAAACGAACTCAGGCTAAAGTCTGTTTCGTAACATTCTTAAAGTTAACTTTCGCAATTAAGGGTAGTGTATGCTGCCCTTTTAATTCAATCACTTGTCGAATTTGATCATCGACATCCTTACCTGCACCCTTCAATAAGTCAACACCGATCTTTTCACTGTATTCTTTCATCTTGACCAAAAAAGCATAACGTGCAATGATGGATGCGGCTGCCACACTCAAATGAACTTGCTCAGCTTTCGTGTGAAAATCAATATCGCGATAAATCAGTGTTTCTTCTCGGATATAATTAAAGTATAATTGAGGTGTGCAGAATTGATCAACGATGACCGGAACTTGATGTTCCAGTTTCGATGTCGTCTTCACGATGGCTTGGTTATGCAATAAGGCTTTGATTTTATTCAAGTTGTAGCCCTGTGAAGAAAGTTCATTATACTTGTTCGGTGGTAAAATCAATAACGAATGGATCAACTTTTTCGCAATCTTAGGTGCAATCTGTATGATCATCTTATCGGTAATGTTTTTGGAATCTCTAACATTTAAAGATTCTAAAAAAGCGATATCTTCGATATCAGCATAAGCAGAACACACCACTATCGGTCCGAACACATCACCTGTTCCGACTTCATCAGAACCAATCGCTGCATAGTCTTCTCGTCCCAAGTGCTTTTTGATCGAGATGAGTTCATGTGTGATTTCCTTACCTTGTAATAAAACCTTGCCCGTTTTGTAGGCAAGAATATCGATGGTGTTATGAACAGCATGAAAAAGAAGGTAGGGGTTTTGATCCTCTACGACATGATATTGATAGACACGATGAAGTTTTTCAAGCTCAACTTCGCTGACATTGATCGTGTAAAATTTCATTCAAAGACTCTCCTGTATACATCAATTATATCACAAAATTTCAAAAAAAGGTGTCACTTATGCGATTTATGACAAAACCCCTCGAACTACCACTTATCCTTGAAAAGGTCGCTTCTCGTGCGAAATCGGACACGATTTCACGTGAGGTTTTATCGCTTGAACCCATCGTTGACCCTGATATTCTTGAACGTTTACTCACTGAAGTATCCGACATGATGTCTTTAATCGAACGACAAGGAACACTCCCGATTATCGATAACTATGATATCCATCAACTCATTCATTATGCGAGTTTGGATCGTATATTCACCCTTCAAGAGATGCTCTATATACGTCTATTTTTGATGATGGAAAAAGACATCATACGCTATCGCCAAGAAGCAGATAAAAATCGCATTTCATTTGGACGGATGGCAGATTACATCTATGGTATTCATAACCATGGAGCTTTATTGAATTACATCAACGATAAAATGGACCCCGATGGTCAAATTTTAGATAATGCCAGTGTTGAGCTTTCACACATCAGACGCAATCAGCGAAAGATTGAAAAGCAGATTCAAGACCGGCTTCAAAAGTTTATTGTCGATCACGGAACATATCTCAATGAATTTGTGATTGTCATGCGTAATGATCGCTTTTGTATTCCTGTTAAGGATGCATTTAAACATAAAATCAAAGGTGTTATTCACGATGTTTCCGCATCAAAACAAACAGTTTACATTGAACCAGAAGCAACCCGCCAAATGACAGCTGAACTGGAGTCACTCAAGATTCAAGAAGAAAAGGAAGTTGAGCGCATCATCGCGATGATGTCAGAGGAAATCGCTAAAGCGAAAGATTCATTAAAGGACAACTTAGACCTTTTCTTGACCCTTGATTTCACTCAAGCTAAAGCCCTTTATGCGAAAGAAATCAACGCTTCCAAACCAAGCATCAATACTGAAGGGATCATCTCCTTAATTCGTGCAAAACACCCTTTATTAGACCCTGTTAGCGCTGTTCCGATACACGTTGAACTGAATGATGAAATAAGAACACTCTTGATTACAGGTCCGAATACAGGGGGAAAAACAGTTGCTTTAAAGACGGTTGGATTGCTCACATTGATGACACAATGTGGGTTGCTCATTCCCGCTTCTGAAACATCGAATATTGCCATTTTCGAACAAATATTTGCTGATATCGGTGATGAACAATCGATTTTACAATCTTTATCCACATTCTCCTCGCACTTGACAAAAATCATTCAAATGATTGATGAAATGGATGATCATACGTTGGTTTTACTCGATGAACTGGGGAGTGGAACAGATCCCAACGAAGGTGTATCATTGGCGATGGCTATCCTAAACGAGCTGACACAATACAATGTTCGTATGATGGTCACAACGCATTATTCTGAACTGAAAATGTATGCCTATGAAATGCCACATATGGCGACTGCATCGGTTGCTTTTGATAAACAATCTCTTAAACCACTCTATTTCTTACAGATGGGAACAACGGGTTCTTCACATGCCTTTTTGATTGCAAGACGTCTCGGTCTTCAAGAAAATGTTGTGTTGGATGCCGAACATATCTATCAGGGAAGACAGACCGATCTTGCCAAAATTATGGAAAAACTAAACGATGAAATGCTCTATCTTGAAAAAGAAAAAGAAAGAGTGGCATCTGAACTCGAAAAAGCTAAAGAAGAGAAAAACAGTTTTCAACAAGCAAAAGATAAACTTTTAAAAGAACAAGATCGCATTTTAGAATCGATTCGTACCAAAGAAGAAGCAAAGTGGCAACTTCTCAAAGAAGACGTTATGGACATCATTAAAACACTTCAATCCAAAAAAGAGTTGACCAATCCAGAACTTGCACAGATTAAATTCCAACTTAACCAAACGATTGCAAACGATGATCGTATCACCTTTGATGATGAAATTCATGTCAATGATGATGTGTTTATCGTCAGTTATCAACAATATGGTAAAGTCAAGCAGATTAAAGATGATGATGTTCGTGTTGTCTTTGGTAAATTTGATTTGACATTTAAGAAAACCGATCTTCGTAAGGATAAACCAAAAGAATCGGTCAAAAAAACGATAAGAGCTGAAAAGGCAGATGGAGGTTCAACGCCTTCTAGACAAGCGAGTTTAGAACTTGATTTGCGAGGTTATCGCTTTGAAGAAGTGAAAGAAGCGATGGATCAAGCGATCGATCGCGCCATGCTTTCAGGGTTATCGTCTATGCGGATTATCCATGGGTTTGGAAGTGGTGCTGTGCGAAAAGCGGTTCATGATTATATCAAATCTTCACCCTATATCACATCCAAGCGCTATGGAGGTGAAGGTGAAGGTCTCAATGGTGTAACCATTATTACATTGAAATAAGTGCGTACCCCTTGAAATTATGATGATTTGCACATATAATAGAGGGTGAAAATAATAAAGAAATGAGGAAAATTTAATGATTGACTATCAAGGACAAAATTATCAAGACGTGATTGGACATCAAGGATTAGTGGTTGTACAGTACTTCGCGACATGGTGTGGACCATGCAAAATGTTGAAACCTGTTTTAGAAGCCCTCAGCACAGAATTAAATGATGTTAAATTCTATCGTGTTGATATTGACCTCTTTAGAAACCAAGCGATTGAAGCAGGTATTCGCAGCGTTCCAACTGTTGTACTTTACAAAGATGGTGAAGAAGTTGATCGCCAATCCGGTTATCAACCAAAAGAACGCGTTCAATCTTGGATGAATCAGTTCAGATAATCAAAGCACGCAAGTGCTTTTTTTATCGCCCATTTTTTAAGGTTTTACGGTATAATATAAAGAGGTGATCACATGGATGGTTTTCTCCTCATCAATAAACCTGTAGGGATGACATCGCACGATGTTGTCATGAAGATTAAACGAAAGTTTAAGATCGATAAAATCGGACATACTGGGACGCTTGATCCTTTTGCAAGTGGCCTTTTAATTCTCTGTTTAGGGAAAGCTACTAAATTAGCTTACATGTTTTCCAACTTGGATAAAACCTATGAAGGCACCATACGATTAGGTCAACATTATGATACATACGATACCACAGGGAAAATCGAAAAATCGATGATACCTAACGTGACAGAAAAAATGATCAAAGAAGCCATGCTGTTTTTTATCGGACATTATGATCAAGTCCCTCCGATGTATTCAGCAATCAAAATTGATGGACAAAAGCTCTATCATCTTGCACGCAAAGGCGAAGAAGTAGAACGAGAAGCTCGAACCATTGAAATCGATCGTTTTGAAATGACATCCATCTATGAAAATGAAGCGTTTGATTTCATCGCCCATGTTTCAAAAGGGACTTACATCAGAAGTCTTGCTGTTGATCTTGCACAGCGAATAAAGACTTATGGTGCACTTTCAAGATTGAAACGCATTTCAGTCGGTCCATATCATCTCAATTTTGCGAAAACAATTGATGATGTAGAGCTACACGATATCATGACTCTTGCAACTTTTTTTCAAGACACACCAAGCATTACACTCAACGACTATATGATCAAATTGGTCAAAAACGGCATATACCTCGATGAAAGACAAATCATCACACATGAACCTTTCTTAGTTCAAGATGAACACCACAACGTGGTAGCATACTACATCGTTCATGAGGGAACAACCTATCGACCTGTTATCATTTTTTAAAGGAGTTCTATGAAAATCCAGGCTGCACCCTACCAACTCATCACCAATAACGATCCCATTACCATCACCATGGGGAATTTTGATGGACTTCATTTGGGTCATCAACAGTTGATTGAACGTGTGTTATCCTATCCTGATACCAAGCACGGTGTTTTGACTTTTGATCCCCATCCTTCATCCGTTCTTCGCAAACAACCTTTTCGAACCTTGACACAAAAAGAGGATAAGATTAACCTCTTTGCAAAATATCCTCTCGATCAAGCTTTTATCGTTGAATTTAACATGGCATTTTCACAACTTTCTGTTGATGAATTCATTGCCTTTTTAAGACGTCTTCATGTCACACGATTAGTGATTGGACGAGATGCGCGATTTGGGTATCGTGGTGAAGGGACCATTGCTGATCTTAAAAAGTATTTTTTTGTCGATGTCGTCGAAGATTTGGTCTATAATCATACCCGAGTCTCAACGACATATATTAAAGACTTTTTGTCCATGGCAGATTTAGGTTCAGCACGAAAACTATTGAATCGTCACTATGGCGTTAAAGGTACGGTGGTCCATGGCAATCGGATCGGTCATAAGCTGGGTTACCCAACAGCAAACATCGATTTTGGCAATTATTTCTTACCCCAAAGCGGTGTTTACTATGTCAAAGTACTGGTCGATGATGTGTGGTACCATGCCATGGCTAACATCGGAAATAATCCGACACTCAACTACAGTTTTGAGAAGCGATTGGAAATTCATATCTTTGATTTTAACCATAATATTTATGGGAAATACCTTGAAATTGTCTTTCTGCATTACCTCAGACAAGAGCTAAAATTTAGAAATAAAAAGGAATTAATCGAACAAATCAAGAAAGATGAAGCTGCAATTCGAAAATTAATCATTTAAAAAAAGTTATGTTATAATAAAGATAATGAGGTGATTATATGAAACTAATTATCGCAATCGTATCCAATGATGACGCGAACAAAGTTCAAAAAGCATTAGTGAAAGATCGTTTTTTCTCGACCCGATTAGCAACCACTGGTGGTTTCTTGCGTGCAGGAAACGTGACATTCATGATTGGTGTCAACGATGAAAAAGTTCCACAAGCCTTAGAAATCATCGAAGCTCACAGTAAAAAGCGGACAAAGCTCGTTCCCAATACGATTGTGAATGAATTTGGTTCGTTCTCAGCATTACCCATCGAAGTTGAAGTTGGAGGAGCAACCGTCTTCGTACTCAACGTCGATCAATTTGTTAAAATTTAAAGGAAAAACCTTGCAATTTTAATCAAATATGATACAATGAAACAGGCGTTAACAAGGATAGTGGAATGCCGACCCTGTCTTTAGTTAGACGAGAAAGGATAAAAGCAATATGGCAATTTCGAAAGAAAAGAAGAATGAAATCATCAAGGCTTATGCAACCAAGGAAGGGGACACAGGTTCACCTGAAGTCCAAGTCGCAGTGTTGACTGAACAAATCACTCAACTCAATGCACACCTTCAATCACATCCCCATGATTTCCATTCCCGTCGTGGATTATACACCATGATTGGTCAAAGACGTCGCTTGCTCAATTACTTGCGTAATTCAAACATTGATCGTTACCAAGTGTTGATTGATAAGTTAGGTATTCGTCGATAAAAAGGTTGCGAAAGCACCTTTTTTTTTAATTTTCTATACTTATAACCTTTTTTATGGTATCATGATGAAGGCTATGAAAAGATAAATAGACATATAAAATGAAGGAGATTTTATATCATGCAAAAAAAGATTTACGAAACAACATTAGGCGGTAGAGTGCTACGTGTTGAAATCGGCGAAGTGGCGAAGCAAGCAGCTGGATCAGCCATGATCGCTTATGGTGACTCTACAGTATTAAGTGTTGTAACCGCAAAGAATGAAGCTTCCACACAAGACTTCTTTCCTTTAATGGTTTTATATCAAGAAAAGCTTTATGCGGCTGGTAAGATTCCCGGAGGTTTCTTAAGAAGAGAAGGACGTCCTTCAGAACATGAAACACTGACCTCTCGTTTGATTGACCGTCCCATTCGTCCTTTATTCCCAGAAGGGTTTAAGAACGAAGTTCAAATTGTGCACACTGTTTTATCCAGTGATCCCGATTGTACAACAGAAATTGCATCATTGATTGGTTCATCCATTGTATTGGGTATTTCTAATATTCCATTTAATGGACCGGTAGCAGGTGTTCAAATTGGACGTGTCAATGGTGAACTCATCATTAACCCTTCCGTTGAACAACAAGCACAATCCGATATTGAACTCACTGTTGCAGGAACAAAAGATGCCATCAACATGGTTGAAGCAGGTGCTAAGCAAGTCTCAGAAGACGATATGCTTAAGGCGATTATGGTCGGCCATGAAGAGATTAAAAAACTTGTTCAATTCATTCAAACCATCTTAGATGATAATCCTGTCGTAAAAATGGATTATGAAGTACAAACCATCGACCCACAATTAAAACAAGACGTTCAACTTTACATCAAAGAACGTATGGTGAAAGCTGTTTCTATTTTTGATAAATTAGAACGCTATCAGGCTATCGATGATTTAACCGCTGAAACCATTGAACATTTCAGTCAAACATCATTTATCAAAGAAGTAGAAGGCATCAAATACTTTGATGAAAAAGCTAAAGAAGAATATTTAGCTCATGTTAAATCGATTGTTGAAGGTATTGTGACACAAGAATTAAGACGTTTGATTACACAAGATAAAGTCCGTCCCGATGGACGTAAGGTCGATGAAATTCGTCCGCTGACGTCACGCATTGATGTACTTCAAAGAACCCATGGTTCCGCACTGTTTACCCGTGGTCAAACACAAGCACTCGGTGTCGTAACACTTGGTGCACTCGGTGAAAACCAGATCATTGATGGTCTTGGACTTGAAGAATCAAAACGCTTCATGCTACACTATAATTTCCCTCCCTTCTCCGTAGGAGAAACAGGACGTTACGGTTCACCTGGTAGACGTGAAGTTGGCCATGGTGCACTTGGAGAACGTGCGTTATTACAAGTTTTACCCAGTGAAGAAGAATTCCCATACACCATTCGTGTTGTCTCTGAAATCTTAGAATCCAACGGTTCATCCTCACAAGCCACCATTTGTGCGGGTACGATGGCTCTGATGGCAGCTGGCGTTCCCATCAAAGCACCCGTAGCAGGGATTGCCATGGGATTGATTAAAGAAGGTAATTATTACACCGTCTTATCCGACATTCAAGGGATGGAAGATCATGAAGGTGACATGGATTTTAAAGTCGCTGGAACCAAAGATGGTATCACCGCATTGCAGATGGACATCAAGATTTCAGGTATTACCGAAGACATCTTGAAAGAAGCACTCGAACAAGCAAGAATTGGTCGTTTGCACATCTTAGATCATATGCTTGAAACCATTCCAACGGTACGCAAAGAATTGTCTAAATATGCACCTAAGGTGATGATGATTCGTATCAATCCTGATAAGATTAGAGATGTTATTGGAGCAGGTGGTAAGATCATCAGCCAAATCATTGAAGATAACAATCAGGTTAAGATTGATATCGAACAAGATGGTCGCGTCTTCTTGATGCACAGTGAAACCAAATGGATTGAATCCGCTGCTGAACGCATTTTAGCACTTGTGAAAGAAGCGAAAGTTGGCGAAATCTACGAAGGTAAAGTCACTCGCATTGAAAAGTTTGGTTGCTTCGTTGAACTTTGGCCAGGTGCTGAAGGTCTCGTTCATATTTCAAGACTTGCGAAAGAACGTGTTGAAAAAGTTGAATCTGTGGTTTCGATTGGCGATCAAATTCTTGTGAAGTGTATTGGTATCGACGAAAAGGGACGCATCGATTTATCCAGAAAAGATGCATTAATCGTTAAATAATGTGAAAAGAGGTTTCGACCTCTTTTTGTTTTTCAACGTGTTGTGAAATGAAAAAATATGATATAATGCATGTGTCAATGGAAGGTGACCGAGCCACGTTAGCGTGGTTAGGAAAGTCCATGCTAGCACATCCTGTGATGGATGTAAGTGTTTGTGCCTAGGGAAAGCATAACCTAGGGTACGCGAAAGCGTAACGGCGATCGATGAGCTAAGGGAAACTATGCTCTAGACGTAATGTGCCACAGAGACGAGCCTTTTGGAAACAAAGGGATGAAACGCGGTAAACCCCTCAAGCTAGCAACCCAAATTTGGTAGGGGCACATGAACAAGCGAATAGAAGCGCGTTCGTGCTACTTATGTAGAGATAAATGGTCACACCCCGAAAGGGATACAGAACATGGCTTATGCACATTGACACATTAGGTCCCCATGTGGGACCTTTTCTCTAGGAGAGTGAATGATGCGTTTATTGATTCATGATATGAGGATAAATGTTGAAAAAAAAGGTTATGGTAAACCGCTCGTTTTACTGCATGGAAATGAAGAGGATCATCATATCTTTGATGCCTTAGTTAAGCGATTAAAAGAACATTTCACGTGTTATTTAATCGATGCTAGAAATCATGGTTTATCTGATCGAACTGAGGTGTTTGATTATGATGTGATGGCATCAGACCTTATGTGTATCATGACAAAGCTGAATCTTGTTCAACCCTATTTTCTTGGGTTTAGTGATGGGGGTATTGTGGGATTATTATCAGCCATCCATCAACCCCATCTTTTTGACAAAATGGTGATTTGTGGCGCAAATTTGACACCTCGTGGCATCAAAAAAACGGTGATTCAAACCATGAAGAATGATTATGAGCAAACAAAAAATCCTTACATTCGCATGATGCTTGAGCAACCCCAAATTGTGGCTAAAGATCTCTTAAAGATCGAAATACCAACCCTTGTTGTTGCAGGTGAGCATGATGTCATCCACCGGCATCACACCTATCACATCCAACGTCATCTTCCACAGTCAAAACTTTTGATATTACCCCATAAAAAACACGATGACTATATCGTCCATCGTGATGATTTATTCGAAACATTAATTCAGTTTTTTAAATAATTCCTAAAGCGCGAAGAATAATGAAAACAATGTATGCGATGTAAACCATAAGAAGGATCAACCCTTCTTTTTTTGATATGCTCTGTTTGGTCATGGAGAAAATCACAACAAGTAATGTAATACCGATCAAAATGATGGAATCGAGTTTCACATCTGCATTAATGCCGAGTGGAACAACAAGTCCTGATAAGCCGACAATGAATAATGTATTAAACACGTTTGAACCGAGCACATTACCCAGTGCAATTTCATTTTCACCCTTTTTAGCTGCCATGACGGATGTGACAAGTTCAGGAAGTGAAGTTCCAAGTGCAACAACTGATAAACCCACCAACGTGGTTGCTTTGGACACACCCATGGAGAATGCAGAAACAAGAATTTCAATCGCGATAAATTCAGCACCTTCAGTGACGAGCCAGCCACCCAAAGAGACACCGCCAATCCCGATAAATAAAAGGATAATGGCGCGTTTCATGTCGACGAGATGAACTTCAAGATCTTCTTCTTGGTTACGATGACTTTTAAACATCAAGTGCATATAGTAACCAAAAAAAGCTAACAATATAAGAGCTTCCCACCATACGATTTGATCAGATGAGAAGAGATTAGCAAGCAACGCGATAAGAATACTGATAACAAGCACAAAAGGTAATTCACGTTTGTTCATCGATTTTTGTACAGCAATCGGCATCATGAGAGCTGACAAACCAAGAATTAATGTGATGTTTGCTACATTTGATCCGATGACATTACCCATGGCAATATCAGCTGTTGTTCCATTCATTTTCGCAGAAATGGAAGCAGCAAAACTGACTGCAAGTTCAGGAAGTGATGTTCCAAATGCGACTAACGTCAAACCGATGATTAAAGGAGAGACATTAAATTTTCGTGCGATAGAGGCTGAACTCACAATAAAATAATCAGCACCTTTAATTAAAAAAACAAATCCAATAATCAGCATAAGAAGATGAATGACTGTGGGCATGTTTTTACCTTTTCTTTTCTATTTTTTTTGTTGGATGGATAAAAATGGTTGACAATCATCCGTTAACATATACCTTTTTATTGTAACATAAAAACATCTATTCAACAAGAAATGATTGGGGTAAATCGAGGGTTAAAGGTGGGAAATATTGACTTTTTCATGAAAATCTTGTATGATATTCATAGTACATCCTAGATGGAGGAACATGTAAGGAATGGAAGATAGCAGTAGTAGGATCGACGATCCGACATATACGGAACTCAAAGACAGCAAGCATCGTGCTTTTTTTGGTGTCTTTTTTTGTTACACGGAGGTGAGATCATGTTAACCTCAATTATCTTAATGATCTTGCTCATTTTATTGTCAGCAATCTTGGTCGCAAGCGATGCAGCACTTGTTGCCATCAGCGATGCGAAAGTCGAAGAGGATGCTGATGAAGGTAATCAGCGTGCCAAAAGCGTGTTAAAGTATGCTAAGGATCCAAAACCTTATCAGACCACGATGCAGACTGTCATTACATTGATTGCCATCGTTAATGGTGCGATTGCGCTTGATACATTCAGCAATGATATCATCGCTTGGTTTAACACCGATTTTTCAGCGATTCGACCGCTCGTTATTATTGTGATCGCATTATTGTTGCTGACATTTCACATGATTTTTGGGATGCTCATTCCAAGACGACTTGCTTATAAATATACGGATAAAATAGCATACAGTACCATTGGATTTATCCAGTTTTTAACCCTTATTTTTAAACCCATTATTTGGGTTTTTAATGGTGTTTCTCTCCTTGTTGGACGTATCATCGGCTTGAAACCTCATGAAGGTGAAAAGAAGGTCACAGAAGAAGAGATTAGAACGATCGTTGAAGAGAGCAGTAAAGTGGGATCAATCGATGAAGAAGAGGGCGAAATGATTCAAAATGTCTTCGATTTCTCAGATACTACAGTTGATGAAATCATGACCCATCGCACTGAAATCTCAGCAATCAGCATCAAATCGACACGCTCACAACTCATGGATTTTATCCGTGAAGAACAATATACACGCTACCCGGTTTACGAAGGAAACATTGATCACATTATCGGTACCATCCACGTCAAAGATTTACTGAAGTATTTGGATAAACCAGAAGAGAAATTTAGTATAAAAACATTGCTTAGACCGCCCTATTTCGTACCTGAATCGAAGAGAACAGCTGAATTGTTCCGTGAGATGCAAAAACAAAAGAACCATATTGCTGTTGTTCTGGATGAATATGGTGGAACGGCTGGTATTGTCACCATCGAGGATCTGATTGAAGAGATCGTAGGAAACATCTCCGATGAATATGATGAAGATGAAGAAGATGTTAAACAAATCAACGATGAGCAATTTGAAATGGATGGATTAGCAAACATTCATGATATCGAAGATATTTTAGAAGCTGATTTACCGGTAGAAGATTATGATACCATCTCCGGTTTTATCTTGGGTCAATTGGGTCGTTTTCCCGAAGAAAATGAAGTGATTTCAATTGACTATCACGGTTTTCGATTTGATGTATTAACCATCGAAAACAACATTATCACCAAAGTTCGTGTCACAAAGATTGAAGAAAAAAATCTTGATGATCGCGACAAGGAAGATTAACCATGACTGAAGAAGTTCTCATACAAATCATCGTGATTGGGTTTTTAATTTTGATGTCAGCGTTTTTCTCAGCGACAGAAATTGCCTTTTCGTCACTCAATCCGATTAAACTCAAACATGCCATTCAAAATGGTCATCATCGCGTCAAAAAAACACTGGTGTTATCAGAAGATTTTGACCGTATTTTAACGACGATTTTGGTGGGCAATAACATCGTTAATATCGCATCTGCATCGCTAGCAACCGTGATTTTTGTGCGTTATTGGGGTGATTTAGGTGTCACATTATCAACCGCAGTGATGACGGTTTTAGTTCTTATTTTCGGCGAAATTTCACCGAAAAGTTTAGCGAAAAGAATGCCTGAGAAATTCGCGATTGCCATCACACCCATCTTACAGTTATTCATTTGGATCTTGTATCCTCTCTCATTTATCTTTGGAGGTATTCAAAAGTTAATCAATCGACGTTTTAAGGAAGAGGAAGGACCATCGATTACGGAAGAAGAACTGCTCACTTACGTTTCTGAAGTTCAACAAGAAGGTGGTATCAACGAAAATGAAGGAGACCTCATTCGAAATGTGATCGATTTTGATGATTTAAAGATTGAAGAAATCTTTACACCACGCGTCAATGTGGTTGCGATTTCGAAAGATGAAGACATTAAAAAGATCATCCATTTATTCAAACATAGTGGCTATTCACGCATTCCTGTTTATGAAGAGTCAATTGATAACATCATTGGGATCATCAACCATAAAGACTTCTACAATCGTGTCGTCTTAGAGAAACAAACACTTGAAAGTATCATCAAACCACCTGTTTTTGTGACCGAGTACATGAAAGTGTCTAATTTACTCGATCTCTTACAAGAAAATAAAGCACATATGGCGATCGTCAAAGATGAATTTGGTGGAACTTTAGGGGTTGTCACCATGGAAGATATCTTGGAAGAAATTGTTGGTGACATTTGGGATGAGCACGATGAAATTATTGAGCAAATCATACAAATCGATGAGTTTACCTACAAAGTTAAAGGTACTGCAGACCTAGATGATGTCTTTGAAACACTTCTTATTGAAGATGAAGTCGATTTTTCTACAGTCAATGGTTGGGTACAAGACATGCTTGGACGAATCCCGATGGTCGGTGACTCATTCATCTTTAAAAACATCAAAGTGGTTGTGACCAGTGCAGACACAAAAAAAGTTCTAGAGGTTAACATTCATATCGTTAACTTAGAACCTGAATTGAGTGAAGATATGGAATAGGGTAACCCCCTATTTTTTTTATACGATAGCGAGCGCTCTTAATATAATATAGATCAGATAAAATGCGTAAACAATGATTAGAAGGACACCCTCTTTTTTGGTCACGATGTTTTTGGTCATCGCCATGACAAGAGCTAGAACGGTGACACCAAGCATCAGATACATATCGATCATCACATCTCCATTAATACCCAGTGGAGTGACTAAGCCTGATAGACCGATGATGAAAAGAATATTGAAGACATTGGATCCAACCAAATTACCAAAAGCAATTTCATTTTCACCTTTTTTAGCTGCGACAACCGATGTCACCATTTCAGGTAAAGAAGTCCCAATCGATACAACAGACAATCCGACGAGTGTGGTTGCTTTGGTGAGTGTCATCCCAAAGAAAGTCACCAGGATTGATGTAGAGATTTGCTCAGCCCCGCGTGTGACCATCCAACCACCGATCGATACACCAGCAATACCGATGATGAGTAGAAATGTCGCTTTTTTGATGTTCATATTCGGGATTTCATCGAGAGTTACATCACTTTTACTGGACTTGATCATAAGGATCGAATATCCAATAAATGCAACCATTAAGACGAGAGCTTCCCACCATATAATGCGGGTATCCGATTGAAAGTATAAGGACAACACTAAAATAAGAACAGTGGAAAAGATAAGGTATGGGAATTCCTTTTTATGCATCGTTTTTGAGACTTTAACAGGTCGTGCAAGCGCAGTTAATCCTAAAATTAACGTTATGTTGACGATATTTGAACCCACCACATTCCCCATCGCAATATCTGCTGTCGCGCCTTCAACAACCGTTAAGGATGCAACAAAACTGACTGCTAACTCAGGTAATGACGTTCCAAAAGCAACCAGAGTCAAACCAATCACGAGGGGTGAAACATGAAATCGTCTTGCGATTGAACTTGACGATGCGACAAAGTAATCCGCGCCTTTGACTAAAAAAATGAACCCAATAATCAACAACACAAAACTGATGATAACATCCATGTCTTTCATCCTTTCAAAATAAAAACCTTCAAGAAAAGTAACTTGAAGGTCTTGTTACAAGCTGGGCTTGAAAATCAACCGGGCTAACGCCGTCTTGACGATTGATTTTTGGGAAACTACTCCCCTTCGTTCTTCATTTTAACATATCGTATTGGATAAAACAATGATGATTGATATGAATCGAACAAAGAAAAAAGCACCTGATTAAAATCAGATGCTTTCATGGATTGTGTTATTTAACTGAGTTTCCAGCGTATCCGAAAAGGGTAGCGAGAACTGCGTAATAACCAGTTGTTGTAATACTTACACCAGCAGGAACATTTTCTGATGCAGTTGCACTCCAACCATTTGCAATAATATCTGCAGTGATGAGGTTAGCTTGTTCGAACCATTCAAGCTTGTTGTTTGCGCGTAACCATGCTACATAGTCAGCTTCGAGTTCTGGACGACCAGCAGCTGCGTTATGCATACGATAAGCAAAACCTAATTGTTGCTTAGTTTGTGTTCTCCAAACGAATGTACCTTCGGTAGCACTCTTGGTTGCTTGAAGCACATCAAGCACTAAAGTATCAATCTTACCTTTTGAAGTTAAGGTCATGGTTGCACTGTAAAGATCAGTACCTGAGCAATAGAGCGCAACAAACTTACCAGCTTTTGCATTTTCTAAAGCTAATTTTCCAGCAACGCTGTAAGCATCTTTGATGGAAACACCAGTGATGTTATCAATGTTGGTATCAGCATTTTTTGTCATTGCATCAATACCATTTGCTAACCAGAATGCTTCAATTGCAGCGGCTTGTTCATACCATTCTTTACCAATTGCAGAAGATGGTTTCATACCATATGCATCACCAAGTTCTTTCTTGGTTTGAGCATTCCATGCAAAGGTGTAGTTTGGAGCTTCAGTAGTACCAGTATTGGTTCTTACGCCTTGACGTACGTCAATGTTATAACCTACAACTTTACCTTTTTCAATGGTTACTGCGACGTATGTGACCATTGGAGCGTTACGGCTAACGCCAACTTCATAACCTAAAAATACACCGTCTACGGGGTATTCTCTTTCTTGACATGCAGCTAAGCTGAGTGCAAGCAAGGCAACAAAAAAGAATGCAATCAATTTCTTCATTATTTAATTCCTCCTATGAATTGTTTCATTACGCATTTATTATACTATAGATGTCAAGTAATTTGCAATCTCATTTTGAATGAAAAACGATAAAAACGTTTACGTAGTTTAGAAATGAAGATTTGTTAAGGAATAAGAAAAAATATGCTTTTTTTAGGCATGATTTATGATACAATAATAAGGCGGAAAGGTAAGTGTAACATGAAGAAATCTGTTCTTAATGAACGTCAAAAGAAAATCAGAAATTTCTCCATCATCGCGCATATTGACCATGGCAAGTCTACCCTTGCTGACCGGTTGCTTCAATCGACGAATACGGTCAGTGATCGTGAGATGAAAGAACAACTTCTCGACTCGATGGATCTCGAGCGTGAAAGAGGAATTACCATCAAACTCAACGCAGTTGAGATGTTTTACCAAGCCAAAAATGGTGAGCAGTATATTATGCACTTGATCGATACCCCAGGTCACGTCGATTTCACCTATGAAGTTTCACGCTCTCTTGCTGCTTGTGAGGGTGCTATTTTAGTCGTTGATGCCGCTCAAGGTATTGAAGCGCAGACACTCGCTAATGTATATTTAGCCATCGATAATGATCTTTCCATCATCCCTGTCATCAACAAAATCGATTTGCCCAGTGCAGAGCCTGAAAAGGTTAAAAAAGAGATTGAAGATATCATCGGAATCCCCGCTCAACATGCTGTTTTAGCATCAGCAAAAGAAGGCATAGGAATTGATGAGATTTTAGAGCGTATCATCACCGATATTCCAGCGCCAAAGGGTGACGCAGAAGCACCGCTTCAAGCCCTTGTTTTTGATTCGATATTTGATGCATATAAAGGTGTTATTCCTTATATACGTGTTGTGAATGGAACCCTTGAAAAAGGCGATAAGATTAAATTTATGGCTTCCAATGCTGAATATGAAGTGCTTGAAGTTGGGGTCCATACACCTAAAATTGTGAAGAGAGATTACTTAGGACCAGGTGATGTAGGTTACTTAAATGCGAGCATCAAAGACATCGAAAATGTTCGTGTTGGTGATACGATTACCTATGCTGATAGACCTGCAAAACAAGCTTTACCGGGTTATCGCACATTAAACAGTGTTGTATTCTGTGGTCTATATCCCATCGATGCCGATCAATTTTTAGACTTAAAAGACGCGCTTGAAAAGCTTAAATTAAACGACGCATCACTTCTTTATGAACCGGAAACATCCCAAGCTTTAGGCTTTGGTTTTAGAACAGGTTTCTTAGGTTTGTTGCATATGGATATCATTCAAGAACGCATTCGAAGAGAGTTTAATATCGATTTGATTGCGACTGCACCTTCAGTGGTTTATCATGTCTATTTGACTGATGGAACCATGGTCAGTGTCGATAATCCCTCGAAATTACCAGAGCCACAACGCATTGAACGCATTGAGGAACCTTATATCAAAGCATCCATCATGTCACCTAAAGAGTATGTAGGTGCCATCATGGATATCTCACAAAAGAAGCGTGGTATCTTTGGTGATATGAAATATATCGATGCCAATCGCGTGCATATCACCTATGACTTACCCTTATCAGAAATCGTGTATGATTTCTTTGATAAATTGAAATCATCGACGAAAGGTTATGCTTCCTTCGACTATGAGATGTCGGGCTACAAGCCTTCTCAACTATCCAAGATGGATATCTTATTAAATGGCGAAGTTGTCGACGCGTTATCCATCATCGTACATCGCGATTTTGCATATAATCGTGGAAAAGCTATCTGTGAAAAAATGGTTGAACTGATTCCAAGACAGATGTTTGAAATACCTGTGCAAGCTGCTTTAGGAACAAAAATTATTGCACGTACGACGATCAAAGCGATGCGTAAAGACGTTTTAGCGAAATGTTATGGTGGCGATATCTCGCGTAAAAAGAAACTCCTTCAAAAACAAAAAGAAGGTAAGAAGAAGATGAAGACACTTGGTCGAGTCGATGTACCACAAGAAGCCTTCTTAGCCATATTATCCAACAGTGATGAGTCATAACTCGTCACTTTTCTTTATTATGTAAACCATTTTTGGTATAATCAAGATATGAAAGGCGTGATCATGTGAAGGGGCTTTATGTGCATATCCCATTTTGTGAATCGATTTGTCACTATTGTGATTTTGTGAAAAGAGTACCTAAAAACGAGCAGATGATTGATGATTATCTGCAACGTTTAACACAAGAAATCGCATCTTATAGTACCCATTTTTCAAACATTGATACGATTTATATAGGTGGGGGAACACCATCGATGCTTTCTGCGAAACAACTATCTGTATTGTTTCATGCACTCAAAGACATTCATCCCGTGGAATATACAATTGAAGTTAATCCTGAATCTTATACTGAAGAGAAGGGTGAACTCTTTAAATATTATCGCATCAATCGTGTGAGTTTAGGTGTACAAACATTTGATCAAGACTTATTATCTTATCTCAACCGAAAACATACAATTGATAATGTCTTACGCGTCATTCATCATCTAAAAGATTTGGGAATCCCACGATTATCGATTGATTTGATATATGCAATACCTGGACAAACGTTAAATATGCTTGATCATGACTTAGCGATGATTGAAAAACTCGGTATTACCCATGTGTCGTGCTATTCCTTAATCTTAGAAGAAAAAACATATTTTTATCATCAATATCTCAAAGGACAGTTTCATCAAATGGATGAAGATATGGAAGCATTGATGTATGAACGTGTGATGAAGACGTTAAAACAACAAGGGTTCGAGCATTATGAAATCTCAAATTTTGCCAAAGAAGGGCATCAATCGATGCACAATAATCTCTATTGGACACTTCAAGAATACATCGGTGTAGGATTGGGTGCGCATGGATTTGTCGATGGCTATCGAACCTATAATCACCGCCATTTACCAGAATATATGCATGATTGGATGGAAAGAAAAGAGCAACAGACCGAAGAGATGCTCTTAACCGATGATCTACTGTTTGGATTGAGAAGAATTGAGGGCATCGATATTAAAAAGATTGAAGAACGCTATCATATCTCAATCTTCGATAAATATCCCTCACTGATTGAAAAAATGTCGCTTGGTCTCATTGAGATGAAAGAAGGAAGACTTAGATTAACCCGTGAAGGTCTCTTTTTGGGTAACCAAGTCTTTATGGTATTCGTATGAAATATATCATCAAAGATTATGAACTTTATTTAAAAAAGGAAAAAGGTTCAAGCCCCAATACCGTGTCATCCTATGTGAGAGACATTGAGCAATACGCCTTTTTTCTTGAAAAATATCATCAAATCACTAAGCCGGATCAGATTGAAAAGAAACATGTTGATGCGTTCATGCGAAGTCTAAAGCGTGATATGACAACTAAAAGTATGGCAAGAAAACTGACAGCTATACGTAGTTTTCACCACTTTTTATTGATCGAAAAAGAAGTGGATGGTGATGTAACAAAGGCTATTCAATCGCCCAAGATAGAAAAGCATTTACCTCAAGTGTTGAGCGTGGATGAAGTGATGGCTATCCTCAAACAGGTTGATGTAACCAAACCTTTAGGACTGAGAAACTTAGCACTTCTTGAACTTATATACGGTTCTGGTTTGCGTGTTTCGGAACTGCTCGATATTGAAATGAGCGATATTCACCTCAATCAAGGTTATGTGATCGTGAAGGGAAAAGGTGAAAAAGAACGTATGGTTCCCATCTCAGATCCATCTGTTGTTGCATTAAGAAACTATATTATTAAAGCAAGAGATCAACTTCTTGAAGGCAAAAAATCATCTTATCTTTTCCTCAATCAACAAGGAGAAAGACTTTCTAGACAAGGATTTTTCAAACTTTTAAAGAAGTTAGCACAAGAAGCTTCTGTCCAAACAGAATGTTCACCACATACATTAAGACATTCGTTTGCGACACATTTGCTCGAAAATGGAATGGATTTAAGAACACTGCAATCTTTGCTTGGACATGAAGATATTTCAACAACACAAATTTATACGCACATCAGCCAAAAGCGAATCAAAGAAATTTATCAACAGGCACATCCTCGTGCCAAGGAGGACAAACATGACATTTAAACGCATATTTCTTATTGTATTAGACAGTCTAGGTATCGGTGAAGCGCCGGATGCAAAAGATTATAATGATCTTGGATCTAACACGATTGGCCATATCGCTGAAAAGATGGACCTTTATATTCCCAATATGCAAGCCTTAGGATATGGGAATATTGCACCGATCAAAAACGTTTCTCCTGTAAAACATCCGCAAGCTTTTTATACGAAAATACAGGAAGCATCGCTTGGTAAAGACACGATGACTGGACACTGGGAAATGATGGGGATGTACATCACCAAACCTTTCCAAACCTTTACGGATACAGGATTTCCTAAAGCGTTAATCGATGAGTTGGAGAAAAAAACGGGAAGAAAAGTCATTGGAAATATAAGCGCATCTGGCACAGACATCATCCGCGATTTAGGTGAACACCATCTTAAAACCGGTGATTTAATCGTCTACACATCAGCAGATTCAGTTCTACAGATTGCGATGCATGAGGGTATTATTCCGATTGAAGAACAATATAGAATCTGTGAAATTGCACGCGAGATCACGATGAAACCAGAATGGAAAGTTGGACGTGTTATCGCTAGACCTTTTGTTGGAACGGCAGCTAACAACTTTACCCGTACACCTAATCGGCATGATTATGCATTAAAACCTCATGAGAAAACAACACTCAATTATTTGGATGAAGCGGGTTATGACGTCATCGCTTTAGGTAAAATCAATGACATTTTTGATGGTTATGGTATTAATCGCCACAGCAAAACCAAGAGTAATGATGATGGCATGCAACAGATTATTCATGTCGCAAAAGAATCTTTTACAGGGCTATGTTTTTTGAATTTGGTTGATTTTGATGCACTTTATGGGCACAGAAGAGATCCCATTGGTTATGGTAAAGCCATTGAAACTTTTGATGCACAACTGCCTGATTTGATGGCTGAACTTCATGATGATGACCTCCTCATTTTGACTGCAGATCATGGAAACGACCCCATTCATCATGGAACAGATCATACGAGGGAATATGTACCTATGCTCGTCTTTTCACCCCGATATAAACAGGGTAAAAAACTCCCCATCTTAAAGACATTTGCAGACATAGGGTATACGATTAATGATAATTTTAAAACAGAAAAACCCAATCATGGTCAATCATTTTTACACTTATTAGGAGGTGAAAAAAGATGATAGAATGGATCAAAAATCTTGAACCCGAGTTCTTGATTGTCTTCGGATTGCTCGCTCTTGTGGTGCTTGTAACCATCGTTGTCTTGATTAAATCACAGCGCATATTGAACCTCATCGGACGTCGAGCACTCATTTTGAAAGAGGATTTGCTTAAGCGTAACGAGGTAGATGTTGTCGATATCATGGTTGCCAATACGAGTTATGTGAACGTTGAAGCTGCAGCGATTGGGCTTATTTATCAGAAAAAATTGTTGCCTTTAAAAGAAGAAAACACGATCATATTGGCACGTGATTCCCATAAGATTACACTACCTATTCATGAATTAAGAAACTATGTTTTAGGCACCGATATGAAGGTTAAAACCATCAAACTCTACGTCGAAGATTCATTGGGAAGACGAAGTTTTAAACGCGCTAAAAACAGTAAACGCTATTTGAAGAAAGTGATCAAAGTTGAGAAGAAATCAGCACGTATTGAGGCAAAACGCGTACGTTTTGAAATGGGAAACTATCGATTGCTAGAACGTATCGGACTCATTTTTTCTGTGCTTTGGAGCCCCTTTAGAAAAGCATTTAAAGGAATTCGATTAGGACTTAATCGCAAGTTAAAACTTCGCGAAGAACGTCTTGAGCTCAAGAAAAAGGAATTTGAACATCAACAGATGCTCAGGGAAGTTGCTGAAGAAGAAAGACGCGAAGACGAACGAGCAAAGCTTGAAAAGAGACTCATGGAAGAAAAACAAAAGGCTAATATTGAAGCAAGAAAAGCTGCATTAAGACGCAAAGAGGAAGCACGTATTTTAGCAAAACAAGTCAAAGCATCTGAAGAAGAATTGAAACTTGCAGAAGCTGAAGCAGCACTTCATGAAGTCGAAATTGAAGAAGAGAAACAAGAAAAAATAGTTCAGGAAGATTTTGAAGAAACACCTAAAAACGACATAAATCAGGCTGATGAAACACTTGCAGAGGTAATAGAACAACCTGAAAAAATTGAAGAAAAGCCTGTAAAAAAGCCATCAACACGTAAGAAAAAAACATCACCAACAACGGGTGATGTAGAAGAAAAAACGGATCATAATAACAATGAAGGGACTCAGGAATGAGTCTCTTTTTCATGATTAAAACGTGACATGCGTGCTTCGAAACGCTGTTTTAAATAAGATAAAATGAATGACATGAGTGCAATGGATGGTGCCAAAATACCAAGGTTAAAGATCAAAAGATCTGAGATTCCCGAAGGATAAGTGCGAGGATCAAGAAAAGGATAGATGAATCTTGCACCGACAAAATTGGGCATGAGAGTTTCTAGCATATCACCTAAAAGAGGTTCAATCACGACATAAACAAAGAGCATATAGACTAACGGGTAGATAAGTGAAATATAAAACTTTTTGCTTGAAATATGTTCTTCAATTACAAGCATGTAAAAGATAGCATAGAGTATGGGGTTGATGGTGTGAAGGATGTGATTTAAAAAACTAACACCACTCATATATGGGATGAGTAAGGTGTGAAAAACAATCCCGGTGACTAATATGTTGAGAAAACCGATGAACGCAAATGAGGTATATAAACGACCTCTTTTTTTTGTGAAAAGGTAGAAGAATGCAATACAAGTGATGATGATGTTGCTCTGTGTCGTAAAGTATAAAAATGTAATCAAGGTAAATTCGAGTGGGTTTGATCCAAGGAAAGAACGACCGATCTGTAAAGTGATACCGAGAACTCCCCACATCAAAACGAGATAAGCAATTATGCGTTTGACACTTTCTTGATCTCTAATACGTTGTGTGAATGAAAGCATAAAATCACCTCATCAAAAGTAATGACGGATATTATCTACATTTGAAGTGACGCCAAGTGTGAGCATCAGACGAATACGCGCTTTGTGGCTTGAAAGGTTTTCGGTGAAGATCACACCAAGTTGATTCAAGTGATGTCCGCCGCCTTCGTAGCCATAACTATCGAGTACACGTCCCTTGGGACAGCGAGATGTGATGAGTACAGGTATGTTTAAAGAGATAGCCCGTTTGATTCCTTCAACCATCATTGGAGGAACATTTCCTCGTCCAAGGGCTTCGATAACAAATCCCTTAACATCATGCTCGATCAGTAAGTTTAGTATAACTGAACTTGCTCCAGAATATGCTTTGATGATTTCAACACGAGGCTCGATGTGATCTGGTGTGATGTGCTGACGCAAATAATGAGTTTGACGATAGTATAAAACGTTGTCCTGTTCAACTATACCGATAGGACCAAATTCAAGAGATTTAAAAGTATCAAGCGAAAGGGTATGTGTTTTCGTCACTTCAGAAGCAGCGTTGATTTCATCGTTCATGACGACGAGTACTCCCATATCTTTAGATTCGGGATGAGCAGCAACCAAAATGGAACTCACTAGATTACTCAATCCATCAAAACCAAGTTCAGAGTAGTTACGCATAGAACCGGTGAATACTACAGGCTTAACAGTCTCGAGATAAAGGTCTAAAAAGTATGCGGATTCTTCGAGAGTATCGGTACCATGAGTGATAACAACCCCATCGATTTTAGGGTCTAAAAGATAAGATTTAGTCAGTTTTGCGAGCTCAAACATATCATTAGGTGTGATAGAGGGGGATGGTTTGAGAGAAAACTGATGCGATAGTAAATCGATGTTTTTAAGTTCAGAAGCGATATTTTGAAGCAACTCAGAGTGATTATCGCTGATAATTGCTTTACTCGTTTCTTTATGCTTCGTCATCGATATAGTACCGCCAGTAAAGATGATTAAAATCGTTTTTCGTTTCATAGGATCACCATATTTATTGTACCATAGCCCCTATTTTTTGCGCATTGGAAAATACAAGTTTAGCAATAGTCAATTTTCGATGGTTCACACCATGCATTGGGATAAGAAGACGAAGTTTGAGCAAAAAAGAAATCCACACTTATCAACACAAA
>DIKN01000045.1 GCA_002424575.1 Acholeplasmataceae bacterium UBA5617
GGATAGAATCCACCATCTGAAGTTGTTGTTGCAAGACCACTTCCTTCGGAGAAGAAACGGTCACTTTTTGATGAATTAATGGATACTGTGGATGCTCTCAAGTTATGTAAGTCGGTGGCTTGATTCCTCTGATAATCTTCAACACGCTCTAAGCCAAGACGTGAGTTGGGCCAAACATGCTCTCTGTTCCATGTTGCACCACCGTCCCATGATGCAGGGATAATGGTTCCATTATAGATTCCATAAAGTGTATTGGGATCACCCACATTACGATCGATGATTTCTAAAGCTTGTCTGACATCCGCGTAGGTTAAAAGATTTTTATCTGTATTGATTACATCATGGAGTTCATTTTTAAGAGCATTCCCAATCAGGTTAGCTGTTGAACTGTAATAGGTATCTCCATCCAGTGATTGATAATAATAAAAGCCTTCTTCATTTTGATCAGCACTATAGGTTGGTGCAGGATTGTTGCTATTTTGACTCAACCAATAGGCAGCAAGAGCAATCACAACAAAGATAACTAGTGAGATGATTTGTTGCTTGGGTGATCGTTTTCTACGTCGAATCGAGCGTGAGCGATACGGTGATTTTGCCATGACACAATCCTCCTTTTTGAATAGTTCTATTGTATCACAGGATGCCTTTTTTATGAAATAAAAGAAAGGGATCCCTAACATGCTCTTGTTTCACACTTTTTTTTATGTTTTGGATTGACTTATCCTCCTCTTTCAGTTAAAATCGATATTGCATGAAGGAAAAGCCCCTATAGTTAAATGGTATAACGCAGCCATGGTAAGGCTGAATTGCAAGTTCGATTCTCGCTGGGGGCACCAGGGTAAAACATAAAGCGACTCACGATGTGATGTTGCTTTTTTCTTCTTTAGGCTCCAGATCAACAGGTGTTTCCCATCTTTTAAACGGGAGAGGCTCATGCATGGATCGCATAATTTCTTGTAAATCCAAAATATCTTCAAAAAGCTTGGAGTTGCGATAAACCACATGATCAGCATGATCTAAGAAAGGTTGATCATAGGCGATGTGTAAAATATGAAGATGCTTCTTCTCTAAATAAAGTCTCATTTTCTCATCGATTTTTGGTGAAGCTTTCTTTTGAATGGTTTCAATGAGTTGGTATGCTTTTTCAATGTGACCGATTGTATAATGATAACTTGCAAGATCATAGAGTAGTGTTAATCCTTGCTCGGTATGAAAATGAGGATGAAGAGGATAACGCATCAACTTTTCTCTCACGATGGGATCATCTGGATACTGATGATAGCATACTCCTTCCATGTAGTTCAGTAACAGCATTTGGTAAAACAAACTTGATTTCAAATCGATGGATTGAATCATTGTTTTGATGCGTTCAAAGAAATAACGGTCTGTTTCTTCTGAAGGATGAAGTGCAAACATCGTGTATTGAGAAAGCTGCGTGACTTGAAAAACAGGATCATCTTTCATTTTTTTATAGGCAACAAAGTCACCATAAAATGAGGCGTTAGACATACTGAAACTTCGAATATAGAGGATGGATAAAAGTGTTGTGTATACGGTAAATAATGTGAATAAGCCCAATACATTTGCTGGGGCATGCACGATATTTAAGATCAAAAAGATCAACATGGTCACACTTAAGAAAGCGATGCTCACAATGGGCGCTGCTATCAAAGATCGTCTAAACTGAACCAATCTTTTCTCATACGTTTGATCATCTGCAATCACCCCTAAATCGGGAACAACAAAACCGCCTAATAAAAACCATAACTTTATTTTAAGTTTGATACGCCAGCCCTTTGGGCTTCGATACAGACTGAGCATGTGCAAAAAGAGACCACGTATCTTGACACCTTGAAAGACAAAAGCAAAAAGATGTCCGAGTTCATGAATGGTAAGTGTCACCCAAAAAGTGAGGATCACCCATAAAGGATAAGCCCACCACCGGATGGTTTTGATACCTGCTATAAAAGGATACCAATACCCTTGGTACATCAATATACTGAAGATAAAACCTAAGATGAATGCAAAGGCTAAGTATTTTAACCAAGCAAGTTTTCTCAACATCAGCGTATGCCCTTTGTTTGATGAACTTCTTGAACAAAAAGAATACCATTCCCTGGTTTTTCAAGATCCAATTCATGTGTAATCGCTGAAATGATATCTTGAACAATATCATGTTTGGCTAAGATGAGTACCATTTCTTTTTCAGGTTCAACTTCCATGTTAAAGAGTTTACTTGTTTCATGAATACCTGAACCTCTTGCGTTGATGAGGGTTGCTCCTTTTGCACCTGCCTGTGTGGCAACATCGACGACTTCTTGTCCTTTACCCTTATCAACCACGGTAAAGATTGCTTGATATTCTGTCATAACGTCTCCTCCTTCGTTGAGTTTATAGGAACGATCATATTTTCCCATACCCATGAATTTTGCTACAGGTATCACGAATGCGATACCGTGATTCGGTTTATGTAGTTTCATTTTTTCTTCAAGAGCATCACA
>DIKN01000105.1 GCA_002424575.1 Acholeplasmataceae bacterium UBA5617
ACACGCAGTGTCGAATACAATTTCTTGAAGGCACTCGAAACAGGATCTAACGTGAAATATACACTATCTTATGATGATTCACGCGAACTTTTATCGACAGAATACAACTATTTTATGTCAACTCATTATGAGAATTGGCTGAATATTATTGAACAACAAGTCCAAGAAATGGATGATTTAGGACTCCATCAAGGCTATCTTATCAATCATGAACGTGTACAAAATAATGTGTATCGCGTGACGTATTCGCACGGATTAACACTTGTGATTAACTATAATTTGAGTCCAGTTGTCATAGGATTGGTCACCATACCTGCGTTGGACTATCTTGTGATAGGAGGTTAAGCGTATGATAATGAGAAGAAAAAAAGAGACAAGCGCTTATACTCAATCCCATCAAAAACGACGTTTTGAACTTTCTTATAAAAATCAAAAGCGTCTCTGGGCAGCCATCTTTCTTGCACCTTGGATCATCGGTTTTGTGACACTATTTTTAGTTCCACTTATTCAATCATTTTTGTACAGCTTTTATCAGCTCACCCCTCAAGTTGGGCAAATCACACGAACATTCATCGGTTTTGATAACTACATTTTCGCTTTTAATACCCATGTGACCCAAACCTCATCTTTCAAGGTTGAATTATTAAACACCACCGGTGATTCCCTGATCAATTTACCCGTTCTTTTAATCTTTAGTTTGTTTATCGCTGTCCTTTTGAACATGAAGTTTAAAGGACGTGCAGCCATTCGTGCCATCTTCTTTATTCCCGTTATTTTAAATTCAGCTGCGGTTGCTACTGCACTTGGTGGTGGAGAAGTGATTGCACAGATTCTCGAACAATCGGGTATTGATAAGATTTTTGATCTCGAGTTTTACTTGATACAGACGGGTATGACCCCCATCTTAGTCACATTTATCGTAGGACTTATCTCGCGTATTTATGACATTTTAGCGTTAGCGGGTGTCCCCATTCTGCTGTTTTTAGCAAGTATTCAATCGGTACCTAAGCATCTTTATGAAGCTGCAAAAATCGAAGGAGCAACCAGTTATGAGATGTTTTGGTTGATCACATTACCCAATGTGTCGCCACATATCGTCACCGTGACGGTCTATGCGCTCGTGGATACCTTCTTGACATCATCGGTATCAGGCATTATATCCGATGAACTCAATCGTCAACGATGGGGATTGAGTTCTGCGATGGCGTGGATCTATGTGGGCACCATATTAGTAATGCTGGGATCTTTAGCCGTTTTAGCGAAAGGTTTGAAGATTGGAGGTTCACACTATGAAAACTAACATTTATGATCGTGTGAGAGCTTCCGTTCAGGGTTATATCGATAAGGTCACAGAACCACGTGTGATGCATCGCAGAAATCGAAAGATGAAGGAAATTTCAGGCTCTATCCTTCGCTATGTATTTCTGATTGGATTATGCTTTGTCATTTTATTCCCAACCATCCAACAAATTTTAATGGCACTGCGTGCGCCACAGGATGTCAATAATCCTGCTGTTGTTTGGATTCCTGAAAACTGGTCTATCTTAAATATCGAACTCTCTATCATGGTTTTAGACTATTGGGATGCACTCTTAAACACCTTTAAACTTTCATTTATTGCCATGATTTTGCAGTTGGCATCGACCGCTTTAGCGGGTTATGCGTTTAGCCGGTTACGCTTCAAGGGAAGCAGTATTCTGTTTGTACTGGTCATCTTAACGATTGTAATCCCACCACAAGCATTGTCACTCGCACAATACCTTTACTTTAGAGATTTAAAACTCATCGGTAAAGAAGGAGCAATCTATTTGATGAGTGGTCTTGGTATGGGTATTCGCTCAGGGATCTTCATTTATATTTTCCGTCAATTCTTTAGAGGTTTACCCAAAGAGTTGGAAGAATCAGCGATGATTGATGGTGCATCCGTTTTTAGAACATTCTGGAACGTCATGCTTCCCAATGCACGTGGTGCGATGGTCACTGTGGGTTTATTTGCTTTCGTATGGCAGTGGAATGACGCATATTTCGTTAAAATATTCGAAGTCTCTAAAGCAAGTTTTCCACTACTCACAATGCGTTTGATTAATGCTGCTGAAAACGTTTATGCTGCACTCTTTTATGCAGGGGCTCTCAATCTTGTGGGGCAAGATATTTGGGAAAATCCACTCTTCTTGTCACTGATCAGTAACGTCTCAGCACTTTTGATGATGTTACCTCTGTTATTCATGTATTTATTTGTTCAAAAGGGCTTCGTTGAATCGATTGAAAGAACCGGTATTGTGGGCTAATCTTAAGTGAGGTATTCATGAACTACGAAAAATCAATGTATCAAAAAATCAATACGATTGCAGATTGGGTGATTCGTATCATCGTGATCAACGTGCTCATGATCCTCACATCACTCCCACTTTTGACGCTTTTTCCATCACTTGCTGCTGGTTATAAGTTGCTTTATGAATACAAACACAAAAATGAAACCAAACTATTTAAAACGTATTTCATCTTTTTCAAGACAGATTTTATGCGAAAACTTCAAGTGGGTATCATCTTGATCATTGTGCTTCTTATTGGTTATTTTAACGTGACATATTATGTCGACTTATTGAAAAACGATGAAACTCTTTTCTACCAAATTGGATATTACATCACCTTTGCATTTCTGTTTGTAGTGTTAGTGATCACACTTTATACACTGCCGATTATCAATATATACCCAAGACTTAACTTAAGTTTAATGATGAAATTAGCTTTTGCACTATCGGGTAAGTTTTTCCTAAGAACACTCTTGCTTTTTATCGTTCATTTGATTCCTTTTGCATTGATGTTAACACCGATCACATCACTGATCATGGTGTTTGCAGGCTTATCATTACCGATGATCTTAGCTGTGCTTATTCATGAAAAAGCATCGCTTTATTTGATCAGTTTAGGAGAAAAACATGATTAAAGTTGGTCTTGAAAATATCGATGAATATCGCCATCT
>DIKN01000130.1 GCA_002424575.1 Acholeplasmataceae bacterium UBA5617
AACGCAGAGAGGGTTGCTACAGGGTCTGCTTGCATCAAACTCTTCGGTATAGCGCGTGCTAACCGCAAGAAAAAACCTGTTCCAGTCTCAAAGAACATTTTGCTTGCTGCAAGATAGCTCACCCGTTTTGGGTAAAGTGCCGCGGTTGTATAAATAAAATCATAGAACGATGTATGGTTCGATAAGGTTATTGCGGGGCCTTTGATTTGTATTTTTTTGATGATACGTTGACCTTTGATGATGGCAAATACTTTGAGCAAAAAACCTAAGGTCACATAAAGAAAAGGATTGGGACGTTTCATGATAGACTTTCTAAAAGGGCTTTTCGATCAATCGAAGGATCGACAATCGCTTGAGTCAACTGCTTTTGTTTGTTTTGATCGATCTTATAACGATGCGATATAAAAATGCCTATACCCATAAAAATGAGCGGTGCAAATGTCATGATGAGTCGAATCATGAGCGTTGCTGAATCCGGTTGACTGTTGATGATCGGTCCGCCAGGTTGTTGTTCTTGAAATCCTGCAAGACCAATCAAAAACATGACAATTGCTAATCCGACAGCTTGTGCTATCTTGTTAATGAAATTGGTAAATCCACTCATCTGACCATCCAAACGATCATGAAACATTAATTGGCCTGCATCAACAACATCACCATACATGGTATGGGGGACAAGTCCGGGGCCTGAAATACCAAACCCCATGACAGCACCGAGTGCATAGACAGCAAGAGGTGTTACATTGGAAGGGATTAAAAGAATGAATAAAGCTGTAAGAATCCAAAGATATGCACCAAAGCGATAGGCATAAGTCTTTCCTTTTTTTTCAATCATCTTGAGATAGATGGGTAATGCGACGATTTGCATCGAAAACATTAAAGCCGCAGCAATTAAACCGACCATGGTCGACTGTCCTTGTGCTGTACTTGATTTTGTGATAAAAAAATCGATGTAGAAAAAGAAGAGTCCACTCATAATCGCCATCGACATTTGAAGGACGAGAAACATGCCTAAATATTGACGGAATGGAACTAATTTTAAAGGCTTCATCATATCCTTAAAGGATAACTTGGTTTCAACTTTGGGTGTTTGAATTTCTTCTCGTGCAAATAATCCCGTAAAAAATACAGAAAGACCAAACAGCAATCCAAATGATAAACTCATCACTTGGTAACCAATCGTTTTATCACCAAAAAGTCCGACAACAATTCCAGGAACAGCAACACATAATATGGATGAAAAAATACTAAAGCCTAAACGATATGAGTTGAATGATGCACGTTCTTGATAATCTGAAGTCATTTCACTTGATAAAGAATAGTAAGGAATCATCACCGTTGTTTGAACGGTTGTAAAAACGAGATAGGATAGCAAAACTGCAATGACCCGCATCCAGGTCTCAGAAAAACTAAAGGGGAAAAAGAGCAGATACATCGACACCAATACGAAAGGTGCTGCAATGACCAAATAAATGCGACGCTTGCCCATTTTGGATGTTGTTCGATCAGATAGATGACCCATGATGGGATCCGTGATCGCATCCCATATACGTGCAACAAGCATCACAACGCCAATCCAATAGGGACTAATACCTACTGTAATGGCTAAAAATCCAGGATATAAAAAATTGACAATATTGAATGATCCTCCACCAAAGATGTCAGCTGATGCGAAAGCTAATTTCCGTTTCACAGAATGTGCCATATTATGCTCCTTTTATGCCATGTATAGTTCAATTATAAAGGATTTATGATATCTTTTGAATATCAAAAGTTTTTTATGCGTCATATGGAAACTTGAATTCATACAATTCATGATTTTAACAGGGATATATAGTCATAATTTTGTTAAAATATGAATAGATAGATTCATCAGGAGGTTAACGATGCATCAACACGTTGAAAATTTACTTCACTTCGCTGAAAAAAGTGGACTCATACAAGCTCGAGATTATCATTATATAAAAAATCAATTGTATCACATGCTTCATTTAGAGCATGGATATTCTTTGAAACCAGTTTCCATTTCACATCCTTCAGAAGCATTAAATCCTATCCTGGATGAACTTGAAAAGTTGGGACAACTTGATGGATCTCAAATAACGCGTGATCTATTCGATGCCAAAATCATGAATGTGATGGCGATGAAACCCTCGGATGTAGAATATATCTTTTTCAAGTTATTTATGGAGTCCAGTCGCAAAGCAACTGACTGGTTTTATCAATACATGCAAAATGTGAACTATATCCGCATGGATCGCGTTCAAAAAAATCGATCATTTCACGTTCAATCCAGTTATGGAAAACTTGATATTACCATCAATCTCTCAAAACCAGAAAAGGATCCAAAGAGCATTATTTTAGCTAGTCAACAAGAAAGTACATCATACCCTAAATGTTTGCTTTGTATTGAAAATGAAGGGTTTACAGGCGATTATACACGTGATTCAAGAGATCAGCTGCGCTTGATTGAAGTTGACATCGAGAAAGAGCGATGGTATTTTCAATATTCACCTTATATTTATTACAACGAACATGCGATTGTATTGAGTGAACATCATCGACCGATGAAAATCGATAAAAAAACATTTGAGAATCTTTTCTACTTATGCCGCTTTTTTAATGATTATTTTTTTGGATCCAATGCGGATTTACCGATTGTAGGTGGTTCGATTTTATCGCATGATCACTATCAAGGTGGGCGTCATCATTTTCCAATCGAAAAGGCTAAAACCTATCGCAGTTGGCTACACGAAGATATACAGTATACCATTTTAAAATGGCCATTATCCACGTTAAGAATGACAGGTAAAGTTGAATATCGCCTTATCAGTATGGCGATGCAAGTGCTTAACTCGTGGCAAAATTACACCAATGAATCCTTGAATATCCGATCACATACCGATGATACCCCTCATCATACCGTGACACCTATCGTGAGGAAGCATGGTGGTGAGTTTACCATTGATCTCATCTTCCGCGATAATCAAACGAGCAAACGTTACCCGTTAGGTATCTTTCATCCTCATGAAGATAAATGGCACATCAAAAAAGAAAATATTGGTCTGATTGAAGCCATGGGATTAGGCATTTTGCCGGGTCGGCTCGATCAAGAAATGAACGATGTGAAATCGTATCTTCTTGAAGGACAACCACTCCCTGAACGTTCTTTAAAACATCAAGCATTTGCTGATCAGATTAAATCTCAACCATCATGGGATTCAACAAATATTGATCACATCATTGAAGATGCCATAGGAAAAGTCTTTGTAGGTGTTCTTGAAGATTGTGGTGTGTTTAAACAACATGATCAACAGAGTATGGACGCGATGACATCGTGGTTAAAGGACGTAACAACCTCATGAAAGATCAACTCTTAAAGGCTTTTCAACATGATTTTCAACGACATGATGGTGATGTCTATTACTCGCCTGGTCGTGTCAATCTCATTGGTGAACATATTGATTACAATGGGGGGTATGTCCTTCCATGTGCCTTAAGTTATGGAACATATGGTGTTGTAGGAAAAAGAGAGGATATGAAAGTATGCGTGCTTTCTCCATCTTTTTCATCTAAAGTCTATTGTTTTAATATCGATGAAATCAAAAAAGATTCTCAAAACCGATGGGCTGATTATATCAA
>DIKN01000038.1 GCA_002424575.1 Acholeplasmataceae bacterium UBA5617
ACAACTTCATGTTTTTTGACAAGCATATCTAAGATGGGTACTGCAAATTGGGGTGTCCCCATAAATAATATTTTCATTTTACCACCTACCATTGGTCCAATTTGGGTGAAAATTTGATCGTCATCGCATCGCTTTTTTGCGCTGATATGGTATCAAAAACTGCGCGATAATCACCTTTAGCATGTTTGATTGTTAACGTGAATCGATAGTGATCTTTCACCTTTTTGATGAAAGCTTGTGAAGGTCCTATGACATCATAACCTTGTTGCTGCAATGCTTTTTTAATCATAAATGCGGTTTGATAGGTCTGTAAAATACGCGGACCTTCAAAAAGGAGTTGTGCTGTATGAATAAATGGGGGATATTGCATCATCTTGCGTTGATAAAGCGCTTCTTCATAAAAAGCATCATAACCCTTATCTAAGGCTTTCATCACAAAGTGATTGAGATCATAGCCTTGAATGACGGCTTCACCTACAAGACTTCGCCCCGATCGACCTGTCATTTGCATCAACAATGTATAAGCTTTTTCACTGGCTTGAAACGATGGAACTTTAAGCAAAAGATCACTCATCAAGATACCCACTAACGTCACTTTGGGAAAATCGAGACCTTTGGATACCATTTGAGTTCCAATTAAAATATCAGCCTGTTCTTCTTTAAAATCGTGCCAAATCATTTCATGGGCATGCTTTGTTCTCGTCGCATTCTTATCCATACGCAAAATGCGTGCATCTGGAATCTGTTGATGGAGCTGTTCTTGCACATAGTCGATGCCAATACCAACCTCTTTAATTTTGGGTTCATGACAGACAGTACAGGTTGCATCGAAACTTTCTTCGTGACCACAATAAGGGCATTTTAAGATTTTCTTATCCTTATAAAATGCTAACGATACCTCACAATGCGGGCATGTTGGAACATGTCCACATGCGCGACACATCACAAAAGGAGCATAACCTTTTCGGTTTAATAATAAAATGGTTTGTTCTCCTCGATGAAGACGATCGTTTATTTTTGATAAGAGTGTTCTTGAAAAAATGGAAAAGTGTTTGGCTTTGAGTTCTTCTCTCATGTCGACAAATGTCAACGTGGGTAGAGGAAGATCAAAAGGTCTTTTCGTTAATTCTAAGAGATGATAGGTTCCTTGTTTTGCGTGATACATGGTTGTGATCGAAGGGGTAGCACTTCCCATGATAAGCGGAATTTGATGGTAGTGAGCTTTCCATAAAGCAAGGTCTTTCGCATCATAGAGCACACCTTCAAAACTTTGGTATGCATCATCATGTTCTTCATCAACAATGATCATGCCTAGACGTTCAATCGGTAAAAAAATAGCGCTTCGTGTTCCTAAAATAATCGATGATTTGCCGCTGATAATGTTTTTCCATTGATCGTAACGTTCACCTTTGGATAATCCTGAATGATAGATGGCAACATTTGAAAATCGTGATGTTAAGCGCATCGCCATTTGAGGTATTTGCTGAATCTCAGGAACCAAGATGAGTGCACGTTTTTGTTTGGCAAGTATCTCATCAAGCACATGAAGGTAGACTTCGGTTTTACCCGAACCTGTGATCCCTTTGAGAAGAAAGATTTCAGGTTGATCAAACGCTGAAACGATGGAGTCTACGGCATGTTGTTGTTCTTCAGAGAGGATAACGGTTTTATTTTCTTTTGAGAAAACATGCTTAATGTCTCGATTAACTTCGATCTTTTGCATGTTAAAGACACCATGTTTGACCAAGGTTTGAATCATCGAATCGGTCAATCCTAAATCGTTTAAGTCTTTTTTGGTTTTTGGCGATTCATCACCATACTGTTCGAGTTGTTGATACTTCTCTATTTTCGCATAGTGATGATGGGGTTGAAAGTGATAGAAATTCTCTTTCTTTTCTGTCTTTTTCTCACGAATCATCGTTTCTAAAGAAAGAATCCCTTGATTTTTTAAAAGTCTTAATCGTGGGTAATAAACCTGATCCTTGACCTTGAGATGCCAAATCCCTTTTTTACTAAAATGTGTTAAAAGATCGTCAGGCATGAGATGCTTTTGGATGATTTTAACCACTTTTTGATAGGATACAAGAAGAACATCAGGAATCACTGTCAAATAGAGTGATGACAGGAGTTCATAACCTTGATTTTTGATGACATCAATCATCTCGAAAAGTTCCTCATCGATGGTAGGTGTACTATCTAAGACCTCTAAAAGAGATTTCGTTGCTGTTTGACTTTGATCCATGATGTCTACAACAATCCCCATGCGATGCATGGATCCAAATGGTACAATCACCCGCATACCACGTGATAAAAAATCCTCAAAGGGTTGAGGGACAAGATAATCATAAACTTGATTGACTTTTTCGTGTTGTATATCGATAACGACCTGTGCAATCATGGGCTTCACCGTCCTTATTATACCATCAAGAACGTACAAAAAAAGTAACCGAAGTTACTTTATTGTTTTAAGGATTTTATCAATTCGGTTGCCATAAGCAAGTGCTTCATCGTATTTAAAGATGAGATCAGGAATCTTTCGAGTGTTCTTAATCTTTTTTGCAAGTTCCATACGAATAGCAACTTTTGCATCTTCTAGTGCATTTTTAGCACGCTCGAGTACTTTGGGATCATCGGAAAGTATGGAGTAAAAAATGGTAGAAAACGACAAATCCTTGGTCACCTTGACTTCGGTCAAATTAATGTATCCGAAGCTTTTATCTTTGACTTCAGCGTTTACAATCGGTGCAAGCTCACGCTGAATAAGGCTTGCAAGACGATCGGTTGTGATCGACATCTTAAACCACCTCAACTTCCTTCATTTGGGACGCTTCAATCACGTCACCTGTTTTAATGTCGTTAAAGTTTTCAATTGATAAACCACATTCATAGCCCGCTTTGACTTCTTTTGCGTCATCTTTAAAACGCTTGAGAGAAGCGAGTTTACCTTCGTATGCGACGATACCGTCTCGGATGACACGAACGAGTGCTTCACGTTTGATGACACCATCTGTAACGTAGCAACCCGCGATGGTTCCAAGTTTCGATATTTTAAACGTTTCACGAACAACAGCTTGTCCGGTCACAATTTCTTCGAATGTTGGAGCTAGCATACCTTTGAGGGCAGCTTCAATATCTTCTTGAACACGGTAAATGATGTTGTATAAGCGGATTTCAACACCTTGTTGATCTGCATCTTGTTTCACGGCTGCGGTCGGTCTGACGTTAAAACCGATGATAATCGCATGAGAAGCGTTGGCAAGTGTCACATCATTTTCGGTGATGGCACCCACACTTGAACGGACAACATTGACGTGGAATCCTTCGATATCAATCTTTTCAAGAAGACCTTTTAAGGCTTCAATAGAACCTTGAACGTCACCTTTGATGATGATATTCAATTCTTTTTCTGTGGATTCAATTTCACCAAACATCTTATCGAGAGAAGCTTTTTTCATCGTCTTGGCTTCGGTTTCACGTTGACGTGATTGACGTTCTAATGCAATGTCACGTGTCACACGTTCATCGGTAAATGCCATAAAGATGTCACCAGCTTGAGGGACTTCGTTAAGACCCGTGATCTCGATCGGTTGCGAGGGTAAAGCTTCTTGATATCTCTTTTTGAGGTCATCCGTCATGGTTCTAACTTTACCATAAGTGTTCCCAATGACGATATAATCACCGACATGGAGTGTTCCGTTTTCAACGATGAGGGTCGCGACTGCACCGCGTCCTTTATCCAACGATGCTTCGATGACGGTACCTTTTGCTAAGCGTTTGGGATTAGCTTTGAATTCTTCGATTTCGCTGATCAGTTGAATGACATCAAGCAATTCATCGATACCTTGTTTTTTAAGAGCTGAGACCAAGACATAAGGCGTTTTACCACCCCATGCTTCAGGAAGTAATCCTTTTTCAGCGAGTTCAGTCATGACGCGTTCTGGATTGGATTGTGGTCGATCCATTTTGTTAACAGCCACCACAATCGGCACTTTCGCAGCTTTTGCGTGATCAAGTGCTTCTAATGTTTGTGGCATGACACCATCATCACCTGCAACAACCAAAATGACAATATCGGTAACTTTTGCACCACGTGCACGCATTTCAGTGAAAGCGGCGTGACCAGGTGTATCGATAAATGTGATGGCTTCACCATTTCTCATCACTTGATAAGCACCAATATGTTGAGTGATGCCACCCGCTTCTCCTTCAACAACACGCGATTTACGTATGGCATCAAGGAGCGTCGTTTTACCGTGGTCAACGTGTCCCATCACGGTGACGATGGGAGGACGTTTCACCATATCTTTGGGATCATCCACGAGTTCCATTTCATCGTATCGGGTCACGTCGGTGATCACTTCATCTTTGACTTGAAAACCTTCATCAAGTGCAATATACTCGATGGTATCACGGTCGACCACTTGATTGACGGAAGCCATAAGTCCTAATTGCATCAAACGTTTAATCATGGCTGCATTGGATAATCCAAGAGCTTCTGCGACTTGCGCAACATTCATTTCAGGTTTATAAACCAACACCTTTTCAC
>DIKN01000042.1 GCA_002424575.1 Acholeplasmataceae bacterium UBA5617
GTGCTGATACTCCAAAATAATCGAGTATCTTCGACTGTAAAAACTCGAGTGTTTCTTTGTCAATCAACTTTGGATCAACTGTTAACGGTATGTATTCTGACTTTAAATCAATCGGAATAATCGAGCTTCCTTTTGCACTTATTGAATCATTAAGGGCATTGTCGAAAAGCTCTCGTTGTTTCTTTTTATCTGATTCTGAAAGCATCCCATTCATCTTGATGATGCCTTTAATCTGCATCGATGATCGGACTGCGTTGTCGATACCTTGAAGCAGGTTTTCATTAATCGATATAGTCTTTAAGATGGCTTCATGATCACCTGATGATCCATTTCCACCGAAGATATCATTCGAAGCAAAGTATTTCCTTAAGTGAATGACATTCTCATAGGGAAGCGTGAATTGTTGTCCATCTTCGAAGTAGAACTTTAAGTAATATCCATCTATGTTATCAATCACAGCTTCAACCATGATTGGTCTTAGCGGATAGAGTGCTTTGAGTCCGCCATTTACCGAATCAAACATCGGATACACAAAAGCATTATCATTCAGTAGCAATAAGGTAATTACTTTATAAATGAAATCATAAGGAGTCATCAGTGGATTGGGCTTATGCTTTAAAAGAAAAGACAGTCGACCTTGTTTTTCGGTTACTGTCTTATCTGATTCAGTTTTGATGTATCTTGGTTTCAGTTTTGCACACTGGCTCGCAACCCTATCGATACAAATCTTGACCACATCACTTTTAGATATGTTATTACCAAACGGAGTGAATAAGGTGTTATTCTGATTCAATAGCTGAAAGGTGTTAGATGACCCTTCCTTTTTCTTTCTTGTGAATAAGCCCAAATTAATCACTCCTTTTATGTCATCATATTTTCGTAGTCTAACTTGTAGCGATTGAGAACCGCATAAGCGATAATCAGTGCAACCGTTCCATCTATGCGTTTAAATCGTGAATTGAGTTTCGATGGTTGAATGTTACCATTTAAATCAACTTTTGCTTGGGTATTTGATAAACACCACTTTAATATTGGATTGTTATCGTAATTGACTATCTTGTTTTTGAGATCGGCTTCAAGTTGCTTCATTGGTTCAGAAAGAGAATAGACACCTTGTCTTACCTTTTCCATATTGAAACCTTGATCTTCCATTTCTTTTATCCAATACTGTGAGTTCCAGGGATCAAACCCAACCCAAAGAGGTCTAATCTCGTATTGTTGAATCATCTTAATGAACCATTTGGTTACCAGTGAAAAATCATTCTGGTTTCCATCTGTGAGTGTGATTAATCCTCTTTTCAACCAGATGTCGTAGGGAACGTTGTCTTCTTCCATTCGTTTCTTTAGAACCTCTGATGGCATGAAGAAATGTGGAATAACATACCTCTTGCCATCCTTCTTTTGAATAAGCAAGATACTAGAAGTTAAGTCTGTGGTAGAGGATAAATCAACTCCTCCGATAGCATAACTTCCTCTCAAAGAGTCTATAGAATAGATTGATTCGTTATTTAGGTCAGCAAACGAAAGCCATGCTCCTTGATCGACTTGCTTGATATTAAAATCCTTACATAACATGGTCACTCTCGTTGAGTGGTCATTTTTTGATTTATTCATCACATCATCAAGATATGACGTTGTCTTAACAACGCCCAGACTCGGATTTGATTTTTTCCATGTTTCTGGATTTTCATAAATTTCATTCGTTGAGTCTTGTGTATAAAGCCAGGGAAGCACTCGATCATCACTGATTTCGTTTTTAAGCATCTTCCGACAATAATCTAATTTTGTATCTAGAAAACCACCGACCGTTGTACCTTCTGTGGTGATGATAAAGATTAGTGGTTCTTTCTTAGTAGATTGGCTTTGTTTGATGGCATCATAGACTTTTGAATCCGTCATCTCATGTACTTCATCAATACAACCAACCTCAATGTTGTATCCATCTTTATTTCTGCTTTGTGCTGATAATTTCTTGATTTTATTTTTAGTCTTTGGAGAATAGATGAAGAATATATTCTTTTTACTACGTTTTTCGTTAGATAAAGCAGGGGATTGTTCTCTCATGTTGTTGATTTCTTCAAAAAGGATATTAGCTTGCTCACTCGTATTAGAAGCACATACAATATCTACTCCACCTTTTGATAGAAAGAATTCTGCTAAATCAAGACCTGCGATGAATGTTGTTTTACCATTTTTACGTGCGATAAGTAAAATAACTTCATTGAACCTACGTAATCCTGTCTCTTTCATCTTAAATCCATAGGCAGTTTGAATCAGTGCTTTCTCCCAAAGTTCTAGAATAAACGGTTGACCATTGAATGGTGATTTGGTGTGTTTGCAGAAGGTTTCAATAAAATCGATTCGTAGGTTTCCTGGCTTCTCATCAAAATCAAAACGAGGATCAACTAAGTCATCCATTAGTCGTTTAAGCATTGTTTTTAGCTCCTCACCAACTAGGATTTCATTTGACATCACCTTTTGATAGTATTCGATTAGGTAGTTCATTCGATATTCGCTTTCTTCAAGAATTCATCAAATGCATCATCACCATCAATGATGTTCTTACCCATAATCGAATTAAGTGTTTTAATGATTGTCCCGTAGGAATTGATGAGCTTGGTGTAGTACTTTGCTGCTTCAGTCTGTCGTTGAGCACCTTTGCTAGATACTTGAACTGCACCATGTTTTCTTATTTGTTCCTGTAGAATAAAAAGCTCTACTTTCATGAATGCAGCTTGTTCTAGTAGATTATCCACCAGCTGTGTTTTAGTTTCATCAACGGATGAAAAAAGCGACCGAAGTCGCTCGTACTCAATATTTACATCTTTTACTTTTGACAAATTCAACACCTCGCTTGTACTTCATCGTTAATCAATTCAATGATATCTTGTTCTAGTATAACTGCTAATCCTCCCCAAGTCCCATGCAGTTGATCGAGTCCATCAATATACTCAATGACACCCTCTCTCCCGTTGTAGTGGTCTTCACCTTTCATTTCAATGATTCTAATTTTATCTCCAATTTTGAACATGCGTATTACCTCCTATGGTTAGTAATATATATCACTCCAAAGAGGATAATTAGCAAGTAAAAAAGCGACCGAAGTCGCTTATATCATGTAATACTTATCTGATTATAGATACTATCTAGTTTAATTTCCAGATTGCATACAAAGTACCATCTGATTTTTTATCCCAATCTCTCGCACTAGACATATCAGAATTGTAATACTTTGTACCTGATACCTGATACATGCTATCATAATAGCCTAAAAAAGTGTAACCATATCTTGATGGTTTGCTAGCATAAGGCATCGAATCACCATAATCGACGTCAACGCTTTGACTAATAGGTGTGCCACCATTGCCTCTAAGATTTATTGAGTAAGTTTCAATAGTTTCTCCACCATCTGGTGAACAACCAATTAATGCAAATAACACAAATCCCAACATAATTATCAGCAAACTCTTCTTAAACATTAACGTCCACTTCCTAACTTATATATATTTTGAGTATACCACAACAAAATTCGGTTTTTTCAAAAAATCTGCCTTCCATTT
>DIKN01000075.1 GCA_002424575.1 Acholeplasmataceae bacterium UBA5617
AAGACCCTTTTGTCTACAGACTGAGAATGCGTTCATAGAGCGCATTCTTCTTTTTTTAAACTTTTCGTGTTTGAATGACTTTTGCGTAATACTTACCACTATCTTTGATGGTTCTCTTTTGGGTTTCATAATCGACACGGATGATACCAAACCGCTTGGAGTAACCAAGTCCCCATTCAAAGTTATCGAGAAGTGACCATGCATAGTAACGTGTGATGTTGCATCCATGCTTGATTGCATCACATACAGCTTGAAGATGACCTTTAAAGTATTGAACCCGATCCTCGTCATAAACTCGATCATGAGTTACTTTGTCATCAGAGAAAGCTGCCCCATTTTCGGTGATCATGACTTCGATGTTATCATATTTCTCTTGAATGTCCATCAACAAATCATAAAGAGATCGTGGACATACTTCCCATCCCATTTCAGTGTAAGTTGCTTCTGGATGTCTCACATCATGGCTATAAAATAGTTTATTAAAGGGATCATAAGCTTGAATACCTCGGGTATACATGTTAATCCCTAAGAAATCCATACGATTCTGTTTGATCAGTGTCATCTCTTTGTTTGTTCGTTTAAAGGTATGTCCTGCTTTTTCATAGAGATCGATCATATCTTTGGGATATTTGCCCTTGAGCACGGGATCGAGAAAGAAACGATTGACAAAGCCTTCGATGTTGCGCGCAGCAAATCCATCCATCGGATCAAAGGTTTTAGCATATTGTTTTCCCAAATTCAAGACGATACCGATTTTGCCATGTCCATGAGGATGCTGACGATAAAGCTGAACAGCTTTTGCATGGGCAATCATCATATGATGAGCGATTTGAAGTTGTTCAGAAAAAGGACGATCGTTTAAAAAAGCGGTGCACCATGGCTCATTATGGGTAAACCAGATGTTGATGCGATCACCATACAGATCGAATAATGTTTTCGCATAATTTAAATAATGATCGATGGTGATTGGTTTAAACCATCCCCCTTGATTTTCGTAAACAAGAGGTAAATCACCGTGCCATAAAGTCACGACAGGTTCAATACTTTCTTCGATGAGACGGTTGATTAAACGGTTATAAAAAGCGACACCTTTTGGATTGAGAGTACCATGACCATTGGGATAGATACGCACCCATGAAATCGAAAAACGATAGCTCATTAAGCCCAATGTTTTCATCAGTTGGATATCTTCTTCATAGCGATGATAATGGTCGCATGCAACATCACCAACATCAGCAGTTGGTCTTCCATGTTCATCGCGGTTGATGACATCCCACATCGTTAAACCGCGCCCATCTTCTTGTGCTGCACCTTCAATTTGATATGCCGATGTTGCGGCACCAAAAATAAAACCCTTTGGAAAAATGGCCATGGGTTCATCCTCGCTTTCTCTCTACTCTCATTATAACGAGAATAACACGAACTTACAACAAAAAAAAGACTCCGAAGAGTCTATGGTTTTTGATGGAGAACGACATATGTATTTAATTCACCTACGCGGTTAAACGTGATGACTCGTGCCCCTTTAGGAAAGCCTGCAACACCATAATCATAATGACCGCTTATGCGCCCATATGCAAGTAAAATACCGTCTTTGTTATACACAAAATCATTGTAATGATCGTGACCAAAAAACATGCCTTTGGCTTGTTTGGTTTGTTTAGCAACCGCAAAGAAGCCAGTATTTATCCCTTGTATCGAGGGTTTTTCACCGTAATGACCTTGATGAAGGTGATCATCAGGTGTCGTTTCATTCACCTCACATGGAGGGATGTGATAAAAAATAAGATGAGGGAGTGGATGCGTTTCTTTAAGTTGATACCACGCCAATTGTTCAGGTGAAAAAACACCGTATCCCCATGTCTTTTTTCCTTCAATCATAAAATAATCATCGATATGCGAATCCATGAAAACAAGATGACCTACGGGTACTTCGTGATCGATCAGTGTCATCACAAAGTTAGAATAACCTAGGTGTTGTGGTCCTTGATCAAATGACAGATAAGATGATTCTTGAATCGCATCAATCAAAAGTTGATAGGTCGATCCTTCTGTGTCGTGGTTCCCAAAAACAAAGGTATACGGGATCTTATGGGAATCCATAAAGTCACCGAGTTGACGATAGAGCATCACGCTCTCGCTAGACATCGTTTGGTCACCTGTTAACGCAATAAAATCTGGTTTTTCTTGATGGATGATGGTTGACATCAGTTGATATGTTTTCTCATCTTTTTCATCGTTCATAAGATGTAAATCCGTAAACTGAATAATCTTTAAATCGCGATCTTTAGGCATTGTGATCAAGAGTTTTTCTTGACGATAAATGATCGTCTCCACTTCTTTTGTTGTGTAGGCGACATGATGATACAACTGCAAAATATCGGATGGTTTTGAGCGTTCATGATCCATCAAAATCGAATAGACTCCTGCTTGTTTTGCTGCTAGAGCATCCGATTTTTGATCACCCACCATGATGATTTCATGAGGTTTGCAGTCAAACACTTTCATAAACTGCAATAAACCATCTGGATTTGGTTTGGGCTTTTCAACATCATCAAAAGCTAAAATATGGTCAAAAAAATGGTCGATATGAAGAATCTTTAGCTCATCGACTGCGATAGATCGCATCTCTGAGGTAAACAACCCTAAACGATAACCCCGTTTTTTTAACGATGCTAACATCGCATAAACACCTGGATAAATCATTAAATATTGATGTTTAAGTTCTTGATGTAAACTCAATATAGCATCAAAATGATGCTGATAGAAAGATCCATATAATAGGTTTAAAACTTCAGGATAAGATAATGCTAAAACATCGTTGACATTCAATGTTTTAAAAGGAATGAGTGGTTGAAATTGATCCGTCAGTCTTTCGTAGATTTTAAGGACAAGTTCATCGCTGTTGATCAGTGTTCCATCCATATCAAAGATGATGGCTTGATAATGAAAATCATGTTTCATAGACGAATCACTTATGTCCTTCTTCAGGGACAATGCATATAAATTTAAATGTGGTTCGTCCTATGTTTTTAAATTGATGTAAGGTGTTTCCAGGAATATAAGCATAACTCCCTGATGTAACGTGTTCAACTTTGCCGTCTAAAAACAATTCGCCATCACCTTCAAGTATATAATTGATGTGTGGCCATGGATGTTGATGCTTAGGTGTATACCCCTCAACACCAACTTCTAAAACGCGAAATACATAGCCGTTCCATCCCTCTTGGGGTCCAACGAGTGCTTTGATGGAAGCATGTTTCACCTCTGGGCTATTCAGTTCTCTTTTTTGTATGTTGTCGATATGTCCAATCATGCTTTTATCCTCCTTTATGACTCATGTAATTCCATGATATCATATTTTGTTGTTGTCTTTTATTTCTGCACAAAAAAATGCCAACCTATAAGGTTGACATGCGTCTAAAGAAATGATGTAACACATGTAAAATTCTAAATGATCATGTGGATTCTTCGTTATTCCTACGGTTTTTCGGAAAGCGGATAAGATTGGATGTAACATGAATCATCCGATGTTGTCCCGCATACATGAAGAATGAGCATATCATCAATCACATCATACGTACAGGAAACATCGGATCCTGTGTAGCATATTGCTATTTTTCGACTGACCCATGGATTCATTTTTTGATAAATAGTCTTGGTCCCACCACGTAAAAAGTAGTCTTCTTCCACTAAAAAAATATAGCCTGACTTTTCTTCAATAACGGTCGATCTTGCATCCCAAAGGATGGTATACACCATCATCATGAAGCCAATAAGAGCGACAGCTGTTAGAAGAAATTTAATCAGATAACCCTCCGAAAAGAACATGAAAAACAGATACGATGATAACCCGAATAATCCAAAGATGAACCACCCAACACGAAAAGGCATGAAGGATGAAAACGTGTAAATGTACCCTAGCGAGTTCAAAATGACATGACCAATCCATGCCATAAAAAAGAGAACTGCAAGTATAAAAAAGACGATATCAATGCTTTTCCTCATGAAATCCCCCCTAATCCAAAGTTACATAAGGACCACAAAACCGATCAAGATGATATAGGCTAAATATAAAAAATTCGCATGTTCAAAGGTCATAGAAAAACCTCTGATCTTTTGGATAAAGACAAAATCTTTATGAATAACATAGTGATAAAACAAATATCCAACACCGACATAAATGATGTAATCAACAAATGACATGATATCCCATAAATGAACGTATGATAAATCCATGCCATAGAGTTTTCCTAAAGGCAAGTAGAGAATGCCAATCGCTAAACACATGAATGCTAAGATACTCATTCCAACATGTTGTTTGATATTGCGTCTGACACGAAGAGATTGTTTGGGTCCAAACAAAATGGTTGAAAATTTAATAAATGAGGTGACTGTACCTATATTGATCAGTGTAAAGAGCACCATCTTCACAAGATCAGCCTTAAAGGCATATTTAATGAGTGATTTGGAAACAAACCCATTGAAAAACGGAGCTCCACTGATGGAAAGCATACCTACCACAAGTAAAATACCTGTCCATGGCATCGTCTTCATGACACCACGAATTTCATAGACTTTTTTGGTGTTATAGACTTTGATGACCACACCAGCACCCATGAAAAGTAAGGATTTAAAAAGTGCATGATTAAAGATATGCATAAAGCCACCAAAGAAGGATAAACCTGTGATTGCTGATAATCCCATCAACATGATACCCACTTGAGAAACCGTATGATAGGCAAGGATTTGCTTCAAATCTTTTTGTGAAAGCGCAAAGATTACACCGATTATCGCGGTGGTTGTTCCTATCCAAAAGAGCATCTCTTCGGTTCCGTAGTTTGCGTTTTGAAACATCTGATGATTGATTCTAATCAACATATAGAGTGCACCTTTTACGACTAACCCTGATAATAAAGCTGAAATGGTGGATTGTGCAACGCCATGGGCTTTGGGTAACCAGGTGAAAAGAGGGAAAAGTGCAGCTTTCACGCTGATCCCAGACAGCATCAAAACATAAGCAAGTTTGATGGTCATGGTATCACTGTGTTCAGCCATCATGTTCATCACCATTTGAATGTTGATGTTACC
>DIKN01000087.1 GCA_002424575.1 Acholeplasmataceae bacterium UBA5617
CCCATCTGGGCAATCGGTACTGGACGTACAGCAACCCCAGAACAAGCCAATGAAACCATTCAGTACATACGTCACGTCATTCATCACTTGTATGGCGAAAAAGTAGCATCTGAATTACGTATTCTTTATGGTGGATCTGTCAATGTAAAAAATGTGGACAGCCTGCTTGCTATGTCTGATATCGATGGAGCGTTGGTTGGTGGAGCATCACTTGATCCTCAATCATTTCTGACGCTGGTACGTGCTGCACTTAAGAAATAAATGATAACCCGTGGTCTCACGGGTTTTTTTATGTAAATATTCACATATTACTCAACTAAAATGAAAATATGTCGAAAGTTTTCCTTCATTCTACATGCTTTCCATGACATAATCATGTGTTTTACAAGGATTGTTTGCATATCACACCCATTCTTGATAAAATAAACATGCGTCAAATGCCCGGGGGGCAATCATATAACAAGAGGTGATTCATGATCTCCTTTTGTGTTGGAGGACATGATGATTATTAAGGTTATTCAGAATCAACGAAAGAAAAATGTGCGCAATCACGGACTCATGTTATTGGTTTTACTCCTTTTTTATAGTGGTACGCTCATCATCTATCCTGCGTATCTCTTCATCATTCACGGAATAGGTCTATTCATCTTTACCCTCTTATTGATCTCGTTTATCAGCTCTTTGTATCGGATCAAACATGGTTTACGTAACAAAAAAATCAAAGTGTTGCACAACACATATCCATTTCCTTATCCCCAAAAATTCTCAGATCATCTCGTTGAAGTTGGTGGATTCTTCAAAAGATATATGCATAAAAAACAACTCATACCCGATTATCTGATTGAATTTCGTGAAGGACATATGCTCTATTTATATCCGATCATTCATGAAGCCAATGAAGAAACATATACCATCGTAAGAGTTCATCGGTTTCATCTCGCACTTGTGATCGATGAACAACGAAAAAAGCGCATCCTGCATTTAGGAAACGCTGTGCTCGTCAATTGACACCCTAAGGTGTCTTTTTTTATAAAGAAAAAGGACGATGCATGCATCATCCTTTAACGGTTAGCGGTTGTAGAATTCAACGATCAGTTGTTCATTGATGTCCTGGAGAATTTCATTGCGTTGTGGATAACGAACGAATGTTCCAGTCATGGAATCCTTGTCGAAAGAGACATAGTCTGAGGTTGCATATTGGCCTTCAAGGGCTTGAAGAACGATTTGCAGATTTCTTGAAGATTCCTTCAATGTAATCTTTTGACCTGGGACTAAACGGTAAGATGGAATATCCACCTTCTGACCGTCGACGAGGAAGTGACCATGGTTAACGAGCTGACGAGCTTGTGCACGGGTCTTCGCTAAACCTAAGCGATAGATGACGTTGTCCAATCTCGCTTCAAGCAACTTCAAGAAGTTTTCACCATGCTTACCTTCTCTGACGTTCGCGTCTTCAAAAGTCTTTCTGAATTGTTTTTCAGAGATACCATAGGTGAATCTAACCTTTTGTTTTTCATGGAGCTGAGTACCGTAGTCGCTAATCTTCGAACGGCGTTGTCCATGTTGACCTGGTGCGTATGGGCGCTTTTTTAATTCCTTTCCTGTTTCAGAAAGAGAATAACCCAAACGACGGGAAATCTTCCATGTAGGTCCTGTGTAACGTGACATAATTTTTACCTCCTTATATAGTTTGGTAGGCAAAAACTGCAAAGTATGATCATCATGAGTATCCCGATATTCTGTTCGCCATTAAGCAGAAAATGGTTACTAAGGGCTCCAAATGGTAGGGATCGCATCACAATGCATAAGCTGCCTGCTTTTTACCGACGCTTTACATTTTACCCTATGGGGTATCATTTGTCAATCGTTTTTATCAGTAATTGGACGAAATGTTCAAAGAATGCAACAAGCTCTGAATCAAAGCGATCAATGACTGGACTATCGATATCTAAAACACCATAAAGTTTACCTTTGATGAAGATAGGAACAACCACTTCAGATTGGCTATTCGCATCACACGCGATATGATTGGCATGCTGATGGACATCTTTGACCACCATCGTCATGTTGCGCTGTGCAGCTTCTCCACATACACCTTTTCCTAAAGGTATTGTTGAGCATGCTACTTTTCCTTGAAAAGGTCCAACGGTAAGCTGCTTCCCATCCCAAAGATAAAATCCCGCCCAATTGAGACGATCAAACGTTTCAAAGATGAAAGCAGAAGCATTGGATAGACGTGCAAGTTCATTGGGTTGTTCAAGAAGCAAAGCTTCTGCGGTTTTAAGTAATTCAAGATTTTTCATGTTTTCACCACCGTTCCTATTATAGCATATGTGGTAAAATAGGTGTGGTGATAATGATGGCAAAACGAATCTTGATTCGCTTCGGCGACATGATGCTCAAAGGACAAAATATCGGCTTTTTTATCAAACGGATTCGCATGCATATCAAACATAAGCTTTCTGATTTGGATGTCTCATTCCTCTTAAGGCATGATCGTATCATGATTGATTATCATGAATCCGATGAACAAGCAATTATCGATCGGCTCAAAGATATCCAAGGGATACACGATTTTTCAGTGGCATATCTTTGTGAACCTCATTTAGACGATATCACAAAAACTGCAATCATGGTATTAGATCAAGAGATTCAAAAGGATGGTACAACCCTCAAAATTGAGACGAGACGAACCAATAAGGCTTTTCCGATGACAAGTATAGCCATCACACAAACCGTTGCAAAACCGATCATAGAGGGCATAAAATGGCATGTGAAGGTTGATGTCAATCATCCCGATGAGACCCTTCATATCGACCTTAGATTGGAAGCTGCCTATATCTATTTGAAAAGCATTAAAGGAATGGGTGGATATCCCTATGGGACCGGGGGTAAAGCACTTCTCATGATGAGCGGAGGTCTTGACAGTCCTGTGTGTGCATATTTGGCAATGAAACAGGGATTGGATGTTGAATTGATTCACTTCGAGAGTAGTCCATTGACACCGCTGGAGTCGGTTCAAAAAGTGATTGATCTTTCGATTAAACTTGCACGATATACGTTTGATGATATGATCACACTTCACGTTGTTCCTTTTAAACACATCCATGAACAGATTTTATCATCTATTTTCGAACCTTATATGATTACAATCATGCGGCGTATGATGTATCGCATCAGTGAACGTTGGGCGATCAAAAAAAGTATGCATGCGCTCATAAGTGGTGATTCAGTAGGACAAGTTGCATCTCAAACTTTACCCAGTTTAAGGGTTGTCGAATCGGTAACAAAATTACCTGTCTTGCGTCCCGTCATTACCTATGATAAACTAGAGATTATTCAGCTGGCTAAACAGATAGAGACTTACGACATTTCGATTCGTCCATTTCAAGATTGTTGTAGCCTATATCTACCCAAACAGCCTGTGACGAAACCCATGAATATCTACTGCGAAAAATATGAATCAGCGATTGATTTCGAACCGATGTTGACCCAAGCTATCCAATCAATCATGACGCTTCGCCTGCATAAAGATGATAGGATCACACTCGCATCTTATGGATTAGACGCTTTAGAAGCTTTAACGACATATCGTTTAGAAAAGAGTGAATCGATTGATCACCTCCAAACAAAACAAGACATTTAAACTTTATCTATCCTTGAAGCTAAAAAAATACCGCGATCAACATGGTTTGTTTTTGGTCTATGGTAATCATCTGATCAACATCGCCAAGAATAAAGGTGTCGTGATCGATATGTTGACATCTAATCCTGAAAAAGAAGGACAACTGTACGACAAAGTTTTAATGGATGAACTCCAACAGGCAGAAACCTATTTTGATCAAATTGCCGTGTGCAAAAAGGAACAAAAACCCATCATCTCCGATCGCATTTTAGTCCTTGATGACGTGCAAGATCCCGATAATGTAGGTGCACTCATCCGATCTGCCGATGCGTTTGGATTTCTTCATATCATCTTGTCACCTCACTGTGCTGATCTTTATAATGAAAAAACCATTCGAGCATCCAAAGGTTCAATCTTTGATGTCTATGTTGAACGAAAACCACTTGTTGAACCACTGAAAGCACTGAAAGAACAAGGTTTTCAGATTCTATATGCAGACGCTCATGAAAAAGGAAACCTCACGATCCAGCAAAGAAAAGTTCTTGTATTAGGAAATGAAGGTCGAGGTATTTCGGAAAGCATCAAAGAGATTGCTGATGGTGCGATCAATATTCAAACCGAACGGGTTGAAAGTCTTAATGTTAGTGTTGCAGGTGCGATTTTAATGTATGGATGGAGGACACTATGAAACCTATACTCACAGCCTTTGTTGATCAAGAGGGTAAAGCCTCTTTAAATGATCAAATCGATAAAGCGATCAAGATGGAACTGGATCATCTATGCCTTAGGGCATGGAATGGGCAACCCTTGATCGAATTATCAGAAGGAGAACTCAAAAAGATATTATTAGACACCAAAGGTTCACGGGTGAAGATAGCATTTATCGATGCAAACATTAACCCTTATGATCCCTATGATGATCGCAAGCATGCTAAAGCGCTAGATGAATATAAATATATGTTAAAAGTCGCTGATCGGCTCAAAGCAACCTATGTTTTGATGCGTCTTCCCATCATTAACAACGTCATCGAGGAATTTGACACACTTGAAAAACGTATAGGTGATTTTGTGGATGCTGCGATGCGTGCTGGTCAAAAATTCGTGATCATGCCTGACCAAGGTATTAAATCGAACACTTATGCCTATCTTTTCAAGAAAATGAAATCCAAGCATATGGCCATCGCTTTTGATCCCGTCATGGTGATGATGGCTAATGAATCCACGACCACTGCCTATCGTTTATTGCGCAATTATATTGTCGTCTTTTTTTCACATGATGCCAATCATCAAGGACAACCGGAATTGATTGGTTATGGCAAGAGCGAAACCCTCAAATTACTTAAAAAACTCCAGCGTGATCGTTATGACGGATTTATTGTGATGGATCAGCATTTCCATCAGACCGTCTTTAAACAAGAGGATGTCAAAAAAGGATTTTTCAAGAAATTATTTTCTAACGATCAAAAAAAGAAAGAAAATGAACTTCGCATCTTATCGCGCCTTATTTTCCCCGATGAAGAAACAAAAAATGTCACCGAAGATGACATTTTAAGACATCAGATTCAGTTGGTACGCACACTGTTTAAGGAGTAACGTTATCCTCCTCTTGTTCAACAATCCACTCAAAAGCAGGTTTGGCTTGAGGTAGACTTGGAAACAATTTGGATGTGAACAATATCCCATTAATGTGATCAAATTCATGTTGAAATACAATGCCAACATACCCGCTTAGTTTTAATTCAATGGGTGTGAGTTGGTCCGTTTTATAATCATAACTGAGTGCTTCAAACATGACCGAACCATAGCGTGGTGTCAGCCCTTCTGTTTCACGATCAACCGATAAACACCCTTCACCACCAGGAACATAAATAACATCACTAGAACGTGCCTTTAAGATGGGATTGACCAATGCATAAGAATAAAGTGTTCCATCAAAATCGGTCACATGAACGACAAACATGCGTTTGGACACATTGATTTGTGGCGCTGCAATACCAACCGCTGGACGCAATTCATAACGCTCAGCGAGTTCATCGTTTTGAGAAGCAATCACGAATTGCAACATTTCTCTTAATAGTTTTTTATCCGCAGAAGTCAATGGAACTTGAACATCTTTTGCCACTTTTTTGAGCGTGGGATGACCTTCGCGAATGACGTTTTTCATGGTTAACATGATGACATACACCTCATGTTTATTATATCATAAGGAGTGTTGAAATGCGACTTGATAAGTTTCTAAGTCACTTGAAATTTTGCACGAGAAGAGATGCTCAACGATTCATCGATGGCCATGAAATCATGGCCTGCCAAAGGCTACTCAAACACGCTCATGACCACTTTGATGAATTAGGATGCACATTGCATATCGATGGTAAACCTATTTTTTATCGATCAGACATACATCTCATGATGTATAAACCAAAGGGTTATCTCTCAGCCAACCACGATCCGTTACACCCCTGTGTGGTCGATCTACTCCAAGAACCTTACTCTCGATTTGATTTTTCCATCGCAGGTCGACTTGATCTCGATGCTGAAGGACTTTTAATTTTGACGACAACAGGTCGATGGGTTCACGAGATTACATCACCAAGACATCATCTCGATAAGGTGTATGAAGTGATCTTGGACCACCCCTTTCATCATCATGACATGCTTTTATCGGGTGTCACGATCTTAGATGGTTATAACCACCCCTACCATGCACAAGCTAAATCGATTAAAAGTCATCAACATATCGCGTGGATCACCCTTGATCAAGGTAAATTTCATCAGGTCAAACGCATGTTTGAAAAGGTTGGTTATCACGTGTTGAATTTAAAACGAATTCAAATTGGTCGATTAGTTTTAGGCGATTTACAACCAGGAGAATACAAAGAAATTAACAAGGAGGATGTCATACATGACAGACATTATCATCCAAGCTTATAACGTACTTGATGAACTCAAGAACGATCCTCTCTATCTTCGCATGAAGGCATTGGATCGCAAGATTGCACACCAATACCCGCAAGAAATCCAAGATTTTCATCGTTATAAGTCGATGTATGATGAGGTGATGGCAACCGGAGGTTCCTATCATCCAGACTATAAACAGGCTGTTAAGCAGTATTCTGAAGCAAAGGCATCGCTTTATCGTCATGTTGAAGTGATGGATTATTTTGCGACAGAAAAAGCGTTTGAAGAAACAGTCAATGCATTTCTTAAGGCGATGACAGATTGTGTTTCATCACATATCAAAACACCGAATAAATTAGGTATTGTTCAAAAAGGAGGAAGTTGCCATGTACGCTAATCGCATGCAGTATGTTATCTTTTACCAAGGAAAACATGTCGTTGAAAAACTTAAGACACTACCCGTTGATATCGCGTTCATCTCTGAAAAACAAGGTTATGTGGTTTGTTATGCCGATAAGGAACAAGAAACACAACTTAAAAAGCAACTCAAAGATGTCAAAGGTTTTAAGCATTTTGGAACCTCACAAACATTTGATCCAAATCTAAATTTTTAATCTGTTAAGCAAAAAGACTTGACACCTAAAAATAAATCATTATAATGGTAATGGATAGAAAGAAAAAGTAGAAAGAGAGTGAACAACATGGCAATCAAAATTCGTTTACAACGTTTCGGTTCTCACAAGAACCCCTTTTACAGAGTCGTAGCCAGTGAATCCAGCCGTTCCAGAGATGGAAAATTTTTAGAACAAGTCGGGACATATGATCCCCTCAAGGGTATCGTCAATATCGATGGCGAAAAAGTTCAAAAATGGATAGGCTTTGGTGCACAACCCACCGATACTGTAAAAAGCTTGTTAAAAAAATATAGCGTCTTAAAATAGTTGAAGGGGGAACCAATCATGGCGGTTGATTTTGAAAAACTGATCAAAAATATGATAATGCCATTAGTCGTGAACCCGGATGATGTTTTAGTAAAGATCTTGTCAACAGATGATGATACGATTACCATTCAGCTTTTAGTCAATGAAGCTGATTTGGGACGTGTGATTGGAAAAGGCGGCAAAATCGCCAGTGCGATGCGGACGATCGTCTACGCAGGAGCTTCCAAAGAAGGTAAACGCGTACAGATCGATATTGACTCATTCTAAAATGAGCACGTATCAAATTGGACATATCACCAATACACACGGCATTCGAGGAGAGGTTAAAATCTACAATATGAGTGATTTTAACCGTTTTTTCGTTGGTGCAAAGGTGTATGTCGATCAAAAAGGTGTAAAAAAGTTTTTTGAGATTGAAAAAGTAAGACATCAACAACACATGTTGATTGTCAAATTTAAAGGTTTTGACAACATCAATGATATTCTAGTCTATAAAGGTCAGAATCTTTATAGCGATGATGATCCAGATGAATTAGAAGATAATGATTATCACTACCAAGATCTGATTGATAAACCGTGTTACTCACAAGAAGGTCAACATCTTGGTCATGTCATAGCTATCGTACCTGTTCCACAAGGTCATCTCCTTGAGATGATGACATTGGAAAACAAAAAAGTTCTCATCCCTTTTATCCATCAATTTATTCATAACGTTCAAGATGATCGCATCATCATTACACCGATTGAGGGACTTCTATGAACATCGATATTATCACAATCTTCCCTGAATTTTTTGATGCATTTTTGCACACATCCATCATTAAAAGAGGTATTGAGGATGGGTTTCTCAACATTAAAACGCATCAACTTCGCGATTATAGTAGCCTAAAACATAACCGTATTGATGATACTCCTTATGGGGGTGGTGCGGGGATGTTGATGATGTTTCCACCATTTTATGAGGCCATTAAAACATTAAAAAAACAGCATACCAAGATCATCATGACATCACCGCAAGGTCAATTATTTGACCAAAAAAAGGCGACCGAACTTGCTCGAGAAGAACACATCATCGTGCTATGTGGTCATTATGAAGGTATTGATGCACGCGTAGAAGATTTGATCGATGAAGAGATCTCAATCGGCAATTATGTACTTACCGGTGGTGAAATGCCTGCCATGATCATGGTTGATGCGATATCAAGACTTGTCCCAGGAGTTATCCATGAGGATTCAAGTGAAACGGATAGTTTACAAAAAGGCTGGTTAAAATATCCACAATACACAAAACCAGAAAACTATGAAGGTTATCGTGTCCCCGATATTTTACTTTCGGGTCATCATCAAAACATTGAGATGTGGCGTAAAGAACAATCCATTCGAAGAACGTTGAGTAAACGTCCCGATTTATTGGGCGAGATAAAACTGACTGAAGAAGAAAAGAAAATACTCAAACGTATTCAATCCGAAAAGCAAGGTTAGAGTCCATAGTCTTGCTTTTTTCATGAATGTGATATAAGATATTAAGGTAAAGATTATGTAAATAATCTAAAAAGGGAAATCATCATGCAATTCATCAAAAAACTCGCAACTAAATCTTTTATCATCGAACTATTCGTGATGGTCTTCATCATTTTTACTTTTGACTTTATTTTTATCATGAAGTACGGATTTACCATTACTTTGAGTCACTGGTTGATTGCTTTTTTCAACGTCATGGTCGTTGTATCAGCATTAGCTTTCATTAAAAACAATAAACGCCGTTATATCGGTTATACCGTATTCATATTGATCATGTTCACCTTCTTTGTCACAGATAGTACCCTCTATCGCTTTAAAGAAGATGTTACATCCATCGCCATGCTTCTTGAATCAGGTAAGAATACGATGAAGATTGGTCTAAAGTATAACCCATTAAAAGCTTATAATCTTTGGACATGGCTATTGATCACAGGATTTGTGGTTGCGATGACCCTCCTTTTAAACCGTGTTGTTAAAGCGAGAACGAATCCAAAATCTTACCGCTTCTCAACCCGACTGATGACCTTAGCTGTGGCCATTTCAGGATTAATGTTTGCACCCAAAATCATCGATGAAACAGACCAAATTTTGTTTAATACACCTTCTGATAAAGCACTTTTTGTTCAGAAATTTGGATCCATCACCTATCATGCAAAAGACATCATCAGTTATACATCCAATGCCATCAAACCCATTTTATTTAAGGATAATTATATCATTGATATCAATGATCGTGTCACCGATGAATTTGCACCTCAGACATCACTTTTCGGGATGTTTGAAGGCAAAAACGTCATCATGATCATGTGTGAAACATGTGAAGAATATGGATTTACCCCTGAATATACCCCCAATTATTACCGTTTACGTGAACAAAGTCTTTATTTCAACAACTTTTTCTCAGCTGCCAAATCCAATTATACCTACGACGCGGAATTTAAGTCATTAACCTCAATGATGTATTTCCAAGGCGATAATTTCATGTACACATATGGCCATAATGCATATCCAACCGCACTACCAAACATGCTTAAAGACGCGGGATACACCACCAACTCATTTCACAATTATGATGCAAACTTCTTTAATCGCGACGAAATGCATCTCAGTATCGGTTTTGAAACATATCGCGGTGTGGAACAATTGATGGTTGAAGAAAATGATTTTTGGCCATTAGACAGTATTATGTTTGACCAGTTCAGGGATTATATCACACCCGTTCAAGATGCTCCATTCTTCAGTTTTATTATCACGGTGACCCCTCATGGACCCCATGATAAATATCGCTCCGAACTACAGGTTTATTATGATATTTTAAATCAAGATCCCCGCTATGCAGATGAATCGTTAGAGTTTAAAACCATCACGGCTGCACAGATGAATTTTGATGAAGGACTCGGTATCTTACTCGATGACCTCGAAGCTAAAAACCTCACCCATGATACGGTGATTGTCCTCTTTAGCGATCATAAAAACTATTCAAGTCAACCCGTGACCTATGACCATACCCCTCATAGTGAAATCCCCTTTGAAGTTGAAAAAGTTCCCTTTATGATTTACCTGCCAGGGTTTGAGCAGGGAGAAAACGATCTTTTATCTTCACATTATGACATCACACCGACACTTCTTGATCTTTTAGGTTTAAACTATTATAAGGATTTCTATTACGGCGAATCACTCTTTGTTGAAGAGCGTGAAGATCGTCCAATCATCTTATCTTATTCAAGTTGGATTGCACAAGCGTATCGTGTTCAATTTGGACAAATCGTTTATGGTGAGATTGACGAAGAAAGTTATTTAGTCGCCAAAAATGAGATTTATGACACCATTCAGTTTTATGAAAAAATCTTTTTCTCCGATTATTTTAGAACGAATAATCGATTCTACAACATGACATCCATGATCGAGGAAATTGAATAGAAAAAGTGTTGCATGTTTTCAATAACTTTGTTATAATAAAAAGGCCGTACAAAAGTATTATGCACAATGGTCCGCTGTCCTCGCTGATATGAACATTGGAAGAAAGAGAGTGAGTCGAACATGTCAAGATTAAAAGGACAAGCTTTGATTGCTGAGATCACAAAACAGTACATCAAAGACGTACCCCCCTTCAGTCCTGGTGATACCGTCAAGGTATACGTCAAGATTAAAGAAGGAAATCGCGAACGTCTTCAGTTATTCGAAGGTCTCGTCATCAAGAGACAAGGCGGAGGAATTTCTGAAACATTTACCGTTCGTAAGGTATCCTACGGTATTGGTGTTGAACGTACTTTCCCAGTACACGCACCAACGATTGACCGCATCGAAGTGACACGCACCGGTAAGGTTAGAAGAGCTAAGCTCAACTACATCCGCACGTTGTCAGCTAAGGCATCCAGAATTAAAGAAAAGCGGTAAACTGCATAAAGGGGCGATGAGCCCCTTTATCATTTAATGTAAACGAATGAAAATAGTTTCATCAATGACTTGAAAGCCTTTACATGATATGATATAATGTATACCGAATATGAAGAAATACGAGGTGAAAATGATGAGTAATGCAACGATTTATGATGTTGCTGGTGCAGCAGGTGTCTCGCTAGCCACAGTGTCACGCGTACTCAATAATCCTGAAAAGGTCAAAGAAGAAACGAGACAACGCGTTTTAAAAGTGATCAAGGAGCTTGGCTATCGTCCTAACGTCATTGCACGTGGGCTTGCTAGCCGTAAAACAACAACCGTAGGGGTTGTTATTTCAGATATCACCCGTGCTTCTGTTGCTGAAATGCTCGGTGGCATCAGCGATATTGCTCAAAATTATAAATATTCGATCAAACTATTCGCCATTCGTGAAGATATGGATGTCTTGGATACCCTTCATGATATCGTCGCTGAACAAGTTGATGGTGTGCTTTATTTAAATGATGAACTTAATGAAAAGCGTGTCGAAGATATCAAGCGCATGTTCAATTCAAATGGTATTCCATTTGTATTTGCAAATGTCGTCTCTGATGATCCCGATGTGCCCACAGTCTCCATAGATTATGAAAAAGCAGGATATGAGATTACCAAGCTGATGATCAATGACCATCGTCAAAACATCTACCTTCTTTCGACAGCAAGACGCTATTCCGTGAACGACAAAAAAGAAGCTGGCTACACACGTGCCATGGAAGAAGCGGGGCTTGAACCTAAGATATTCAGAACAAGCGGTGATACGAACATCAACCGTCAACACTTTTCAACCTTTTTTGCAGACAAGAAGATTGATGCCGCAATTGGCGTAAGAGATTCGATTGCTGTATCATTCATGAACATTGCACGCGATAATGGACGCTTAGTACCGAGAGACCTTGCCGTTGCAGGTTTTCAAAATACGAAATATGCACTACTATCACGCCCAACGTTGACATCGATCGACGTACCTGTCTATGATATCGGGGCTGTATCGATGCGATTACTGACCAAACTGATGAATCAAAAAGATGTGGACAATATCCGCATCACACTCCCTCACTACATTGTGAAGCGTCAAACAACCAACTAAAACGATCGATGATATAATTCAAGTAGAGGCTTGAAACACTTCAATAGAGACTCCATGAGGGTGTAACATGGAGAGAAATCAGGACTTGAAATACGGTTATGGAGATCACAATCAATCGAGTGCCAGAGATTATCTGGAACTAAGGTGGTACCGCGGAACTCATTTTCGTCCTTAGATATTTTTCATCTGGGGACGATTTTTCATTGAATAAGAAAGGATTTGACACCATGAAACTTTACGACAACCTTCTTTGGCGAGGTATGATCAAAGATGTATCCAACGAAGAAAAAGCTAAAGAACTTTTGAATGAACATAACATTAAATTCTACTGTGGGTTTGATCCAACAGGCGAATCATTAACCATAGGTCATGTGGTACAGGTCGTACGCATGATGCTTTTGCAGCAACATGGTCATACACCCATCGTTTTAATCGGTGGGGCAACCGGTTTGATCGGTGATCCCAAACAAACAGCGGAACGAAAACTGTTATCACTTGAAGAATCTTTAGCCAATGCTGAAAAAATTAAACAACAACTCTCACGTTTTTTGAATCCCGAAAAATGTATCTTTGTCAACAACTATGATTGGATTGGCAACATCGATATGATTTCGTTTTTACGCGATTATGGTAAGCATTTTTCCATCAATTACATGAT
>DIKN01000053.1 GCA_002424575.1 Acholeplasmataceae bacterium UBA5617
TTAAGACAATAAGTGACTATGAAAAGTCGATCAAAAAAGTGGTATTATTTTCATACAGATGACACAGGACCGACAGTCCTACAGTGTGACTTTCATACCAACAGACAGTCCCGATAGACCCATGGTGCCAACCTTATATATGGAAACATATCGACGCATTAATAATAGTGGAATATGCTCTTAGTTAAGACAATAAGCAACTATAAAAAGTTCAAGTAATAAAAACACAATATTTTGATTAATCGATTGCTAAATCATGTTAGATAATCGACAGATGTATCCTAACTCTAGTAGGATAACCTGTGTTTTCAAGTTGTATAAAACTGTTTAAACGCATTGCACAAGTTTAACAACAATCATATTGTATTTTAATGAAAGAGGTAACAATGATATTTGATGCACATGGCGATATCTTAACCGATATCTATGATGAAACCTTAAAGGGAAATAAAAACTCATTTCGAACAAAACATTATCCAAAGTATCTTGAAGGAAAGATCACTTCAAGTATTTTTGTCAATTGGACAGATCCCAATAAACAAGACAAATCTTATTTTAATGCAGTGGTTGAAGTTGCTTTAAAAGAGATTAAAGAAAATAGCGATATTATATCTATATGCTACAACCAAGAAGATCTCATGAAAGCACAAAAAGATAACAAAATTAGGATTATCTTAGGGATTGAAGGATTGAAATACCTAGAAAAACCAGAAGATATCAAAAAACTATATGATAAGGGATTTCGCCATGCAGGACTAACTTGGAATGAGGAAAACAGTTACGCTGGAGGTGTCTCATTTCCAGAAAAAGGGTTAACTGAAAAAGGGAGAGAACTTTTATCTCTCATGGAAGAACTTCATATGATTATCGATCTTTCACATGCCAACCCTAAAACATTTGATGATATCCTAGAAGCTACCAAAGGTCCCATCATCGTCTCTCATGGAAATGCGAGAACTTTATGTGACCACCCAAGAAACTATACCGATGAACAGATGATAAAAGTGAAGGCAAGAGGTGGTGTTGTTGGTGTTTGTGCTGTCGCTAATTTTATATCGAAAGATAAAGAAAACCAAACGGTTACATATCTTGCAAGACATATCGATTATATGGTTAAGTTATTAGGTATTGATCATGTAGGATTAGGTTTAGATGTTTGTTACTATTTGAGTGAAGGTAAGACATCAACTGGTGTTAAAGGATTAGAGACGATTGCAGATACAATGAACCTGGTTGATGCTCTACACAAACTAGGATATCAAAAAGAAGAGATTGACCTCATCGCTCATGGCAATATGCTTCGTGTCGTCCAGACAATCCTCGGTTAACAAAATTGAATCATACTGATTACGAAACAGCACGAATGTATGCTGTTTTTCATATCTTTATAGTTCTAGAAAACATTTTAATCACGCTATATACGTTTTATATGTCACCTATACCATATGAAAACGGTTTTACTTCATGTAAAATAGACATATCACATTAAAAAGGAATATGACGTATGAACATCTTAGTAGCTATTGATTCTTTTAAAGGAACACTTTCATCTGCTGATCTATCTCGCATCATTCATGAACATTTCACACCAAAAGGGCATCTTGTCAAGATGATTCCTATCTCAGATGGTGGTGAGGGATTCATCGAATCGATTCATACTTTTTTAGAATGCCCGATGAGAGTCACTTCATCTTTTGGACCTCTGATGGATGTCATCGATGTTCAGTATATCCTCTATCACGGAACAGCATTCATTGAACTTCATGCAACATCAGGCATTACACGTATCCCCAAACAAAGACTAAACCCCATGAAAACAACCACCTATGGACTTGGTGTTTTAATTAAGCATGTTATTTTAGAAGGTGCGAAGAAAGTTGTCATCGGACTTGGTGGAAGTGCAACCAATGACGGTGGTGCTGGCATGCTTCAAGCATTAGGGGTTAATTTTATGAAAGATCACCAAATCATTGAAGAACCCATGAATGGTGAACTAATAGGCACCATTGATGAAGTAGATACAAAAGCATTTAATAAACTTATATCCGGTGTGACATTTGAGATTGCTTCTGATGTGACCAATCCTCTCCTTGGTCACATAGGATCTTCTAATGTGTTTTCCAAACAAAAAGGAGCGACACCAGAACAAACTGAAATGTTGGAATCTCACATGTCACACTATGCGGATGTTTTAGAAAATCATATCGGTAAAGCATATAGAAGTCAATCTGGAGCAGGCGCAGCGGGTGGTGTTGGTTTTGCAGCACTTGCCTTATTAAAAGCGCATGTGCATTCAGGCATAAACTACATGATTGATCTTTTGGATATCGAATCGTATATCAAACAATCAGATATTGTGATTGTTGGTGAGGGTAAACTTGATCATCAAACGAGGTTTGGCAAAGCACCTTTTGGTATTGCTTCAATTGCTAAAAAACATCAGAAAAAAGTCATTGGACTCTTTGGTTCAACGAGTGATCAAAACGTTTCAGATTACATTGATATAGTTTATGCTGTTGTACCAACTTATGCAACCGAAGAAGAATCACTTGA
>DIKN01000001.1 GCA_002424575.1 Acholeplasmataceae bacterium UBA5617
CCTAAGTGATGTTTTAAAATATAACCGATAAAATACCATGAACTTCCCGCGAGTTGCGGCATGGTGTTTGTATCGCGTCTTCCTTTGATACCGTGATGATTGACAAGAAGCCAATCATGAGCATTCGCGAGTGGTGATTCACCGGTCCCACTGGGACGAATGTTTTTTAAGATCGGTAAATCGAGCGGAAGATCGTCATCATCGAGCACGTGAATGTTTCCTTCGTCATCATAAAATACAGGGAAGGGTTCTCCCCAATAACGTTGACGTGAAAAGACCCAATCTCTTAATTTGTACGTGCTATGACCAAAGCCTTGTTTTGTTTTTTCGAGATAATCGATGATTTTGGCTTTTGCATCTTCATTGTATAAACCATCAATGATTCCACTGTTGTAGTGTAGACCATCGCCTGTGTATGCTTTTTCAGCTTGACCCTGAATGACTTCAACGATGTCTAATCCATGGATTTGTGCAAATTCAAAGTCACGATCATCATGTGCAGGAACTGCCATGACAGCACCTGTACCATAATGAGGTAAAACATAATCAGCAATCCAAATGGGAATGCGCTTATGGTTGAGTGGATTGATGGCATAAGATCCGGTGAAGACACCTGTCTTCGACTTATCCAATGCGCGGTCCATATCATTTTTCATTTTGGTTGCATCAATATAGGCTTTGACTGAGGTCATTTCATCTTCTGCAGTGATGGTCAGTACAAGAGGATGTTCGGGAGCTAAAACACAATAAGTTGCTCCATAAATGGTATCAGGACGCGTGGTAAAAATATCGAAGGACTCTTCCGATTGATCCACCTTAAAGGTCATCATCGCACCGGTTGATTTACCAATCCAATTGCGTTGCATTTCTTTTAAGTGTTCTGGCCAATCAAGTTCTTCTAAGTCTTCTAACAAACGATCAGCGTATGCGGTGATGCGAAGTACCCACTGACGCATCGCTCTTTTGACGACAGGATATTGTCCGCGTTCAGAAACCATTTTGCCATCAACCAATTCAATTTCATCATTGGCGAGCACGGTTCCTAAACCTTCACACCAATTCACTTCAACATCTTTTAAGACCGCTAAACCATGTTCATAAAGCTTCTTAAAGATCCATTGGGTCCATTTAAAATAGCCTGGATCAGGTGTAGCAAATTCACGGTCCCAATCGATGCCTTTACCGGATTCAATGATTTGACGTTTAAAGTTTTGAATGTTTGCATAGGTAAAAGTTCTCGGATCTTTACCTGTAGATAATGCATATTGTTCAGCGGGCAATCCAAAAGCGTCCCATCCCATCGGATGGAGGACATTAAAGTTTTGCATACGCTTATATCGGCTAATAATATCGGTTGCTGTATACCCTTCAATATGTCCAACGTGAAGACCATTTGCTGATGGATAGGGGAACATATCGAGGACGTAATATTTTTCCTTATAGCGGTCTTCAGAGGTTTTGAAAAGCTTGTTTTCATACCAGTAGCGTTGCCATTTTTTTTCGATGCTGCTAAAGTCATAGTACATGATGGATACCTTCTTTCAATGCTATTTATATTATAGTAGAAAACACCCATTTTTCCAACAAAAAAAGGGATTTTGTATCCCCTTTTGTTTTTTACTTTGCAGCTTCGATGTACTTAATCAAATCGCCAACAGTCTTAATACTTTGCGCTTGTTCATCACTCACTTGAATCTTGAATTCATCTTCAATGTTCATGATGAGTTCAACAGCATCAATGGAGTCAGCTCCAAGATCTTCTGCAAGACGAGATGTCATCGTTACTTTTTCTGCAGGTACATTCAATTCTTCGACAATCATTTCTTTTACGCGTTCAAATATCACGTTCATATCCTCCTTATTTCAGCAATGTTATTATAAGCCTAATCATCGAAATTGTCAATTTTGATTTTTATTTATTTTTTGAAGTTCAAAGTTTTTTGCTCTCATGCGTTGATGTGAACGTTTTCTTTTTTATTTTTGATAATTATACTTGCATTATTTTTCTAGCGTGTTAAAATAACCTCATCAAAAAAGCAAAGCTATTCGCCAAGATGAGGGTTGTCCTCTGAGTATACGAAATCGAAAGCCAGCTTTGGCTTTTTTTAATGTAAAGGAGATTTGTGATGAAAAAGTTATTATTGAGTTTATTTGTTCTAGGTTTGATTTTAGGACTTGCCGGATGTGGAAGTTCATCGAATGTTTTTGATTTCATCCTCGATGAATCCTATGATGGATTTGTCACGATGGCGACATCCGCTGATTATGCACCCTATGAATGGATTGTTGAAGGAAGAGATGGGAAGAGCACGGTCGTAGGCGTGGATATCGAAATTGCGAAAGCTATTGCGCATGCGCTCAACAAAAATCTTCGCGTGATTCATAAAGGCTTTGATTTTTTAATTGAAGATGTCAGAAGTGGGAAAGTTGATTTTATCATCGCCGGACTTACACCTACACCCTCACGCGCAGAAATCATCGATTTTTCACAATCGTATTACACAGAAGAAAGTGTGACACAAGTAGTCTTAATTCATCAAGACAACGTTAACCTTTACCCCACTGTCGAAAGTTTAAATCAAGCTGGAAAACGGATTGGTGCACAAACAGGTTCTATTCAAGTTGAATTTGCACAATTGTTTACACCGCTTGCCACACATAAGGTCGTTGCTGATATCAATGAACTGATGAATAATTTAACAAACAAACAAATTGAAGCTCTTTTTACCGAAGGACCTGTTGCCCAAACGAGAATCAATGCTGGTGCTCCTTTTGTTCAACTTGTTTTGGATGGAGTTGATCATTTTCAAGGTAATGCTGTCGGTGTGAAAAAGGGAAATACAGCATTACTCAATACCATCAATTCAGTCATCGATGATTTAATCGCTTCAGGAAAAATTGCTGAGTGGTTGGAGTTATATTCTGCATGACGCTTTTCCTCAATTTTTCATTTCTCAATAATCCATATAGCGTGAGCTTGTTGTTGCAAGGATTAGGGATGACCTTGATTCTTGCGTTGCTTGCTGTATGTTTAGGCAGTATTCTCGCTCTGATTCCTGCGCTGATGCGTCTATCACCGATCAAAGCTTTGAGTATTCCTGCAACCGCATATGTGGAAATTATTCGCGGCACTCCCATGCTTGTTCAAGTGCTTTTAATTTACCAACTTCTCAACATTCCACTCTTCTTGATCGGTGGTATCGATATGGGAAGTTTCGTTCCCGGATTGGTTGCTCTCGTGATTAACAGTTCAGCCTATGTTTCAGAGATCATCCGTGGTGGAATTTTAGCTGTTGATCGTGGTCAAACAGAAGCTTCACGTTCATTGGGGATGACGCAACGCCAAACGATGCAACATATCATCTTACCTCAAGCGATTAAAAACATCTTCCCAGCATTAGGAAATGAGTTTGTAACCATCATTAAAGAGACATCGATTTTTATGTATTTAGGGGTTGCCGAATTGATGTATCAAGTGGGCATTTTAAAAGCGAGTTCTCCCGCTGTGACAGAACTCTATATCACAGCTGGTATTCTCTATTTAATCTTAACTTATCCTCTATCTAAACTGATGAACTTCATCGAAAGGAGATTACGCCATGCCGAT
>DIKN01000065.1:0-6222 GCA_002424575.1 Acholeplasmataceae bacterium UBA5617
CACCATCAAAAATGCCTTCACCTGGTTCATCAACAGGGTCGTATTCATCAAGATCGGTTGGGAACTTAGGTGTATCAACACCGAAGTCGATCACAGTTGTTAAGTCGATATCAATTTTTCCATCGACTGATTTAAACACGAGCATTTCAGCGATTTGTGTAATCTTTGTTCCTGTAATTGAAATGACATACGTAAATTCAAGTTTATCAACCACTTCATTGATCTGTGATTCAGCTTCACTAACGATGTCATCAATTTCTTGTGGCGTTAACGTTTCACCCATCTGATTGGCATATGCAACAATCATATCTTCAATCGAATTGAGTGCAATCGTTTTGGTAATCGTGAAAACAATCGAGTATGTGTTGCCATCTTTATACACTTTAAGATTGGGAACAGCGTCCATGATTTCGTCGAAATCACCGCTTTGTAGCATATCGAGAATGTCCTGTGGAACCATGTTATCGATCTGATTGGGATCAACTTGGCCCATCGCTTCATCCCACATTTCTTGTGTGACTTGTTGGTTTAATTTTTGCTTAAAGACTGCTTCTTCTGGATCAGCACCATCTTCTGCAAATGTTCCATCGACATTCATGTACAGATAGCCGTTTTTGAAGTATAAACCCATCGTACCCTTAATAGCTTGAGATGAATCTTCTTCATACCATTCGGATTCATAAAAACTGGATGTAAAGAAATCAACGGTTCCTTCAGCGTGTAATAAAACATCACCAATGGTTTCGCTGATTAAACCAAAGATCACAGCATCAATCGTAATTTTGGTTTCATCACGTGAAGTGCTGTATGTATCTTCAGGATCACTTTCGTCAATCACGAAAATATGACCTTTTGTAGAGATGCGTACAGATTCAGAATCAACTGATGCATAATCAATGTTTTCAAACAATGTAACCATTTCTTCCGCCGATAATTCAACCACATCATTTTCATCGAATGTGGGAAAATCGATGTTTGTGTTACCCCCGCAAGCAACCAGTGCGAAAACTAAAAATAACGCGATGAGAAGTGTATAAAACTTTCTCATTTTCAATCACCTCTTCCTTTAAGCCCATTATAGTCCTAGGTATACAAAATGTAAACGGTTTGACCTTCGATAGAAACAATTGTTGTTTTTCATATATAATAGAACTAAGTCAGGGGAAAACATCGATGATTGAGCTGTTACACCTTCATAAACACTATCCCATGGATGGTCATACCGTACATGCATTAAATGACCTTACGCTTTCGCTTCCAAAGAAGGGGTTTGTTTTTATTGTAGGTCCATCAGGATGTGGGAAAACAACGCTTCTCAACGTGATTGGAGGTCTCGATCATCCCACTTCAGGTCAAGTGATTGTTGATGGTGTTGATACGAAAAATTATGATGACAAGATGTGGAATGTCTATCGTAATCGTCGTGTAGGTTTTGTTTTTCAAAGTTTTTATTTGATCCCCCATTTAACGATTTTAGAGAATGTGATGCTACCCATGCAGCTTGCAGGAATCCCCGACGATGTTCAACACGAAAAAGCTTTTGAACTTTTGATGAAACTTGGACTAAGCGAATTTTTACTGCATAAACCCAACCAGTTATCAGGTGGACAACAGCAGCGTGCAGCGATTGCCCGTGCGCTTATCATGGAACCCGATATGATTTTAGCGGACGAACCTACAGGTTCACTCGACCATCAATCCACTGATGACATCATGCATCTTCTCAAAGAGATCAGTCAGGAAAGACTTGTCTTGATGGTGACGCATCATCAAAAATTAGCTGAAATTTATCACGATCGATTGGTGACAATCGAGGATGGTTATGTCGCATCCGACACCAAACGATCGGTCGATCAAGCTGAAGTTATAAAGCGCTTGGATGGCAAAAAAGATGTCACGAGAATGTCGTGGTGGACATCGCTTCAATTGTCATATCGTAATCTTTTTAAACGTTATTATCGCACATTATTGATGGTATTAGCCTCCAGTTTAGGGATCATGGGAATCACCCTTGTTTTAGGGGTAGCTTCCGGTTTTGATCGCTATTTGGAGTTAAGAAAAACTGAGACATTAAATGCTTTCCCAATTCGCGTGGAAAAGATGAGTGTTGTTATTCCGTTCTTCGATGAGAAATATCAACCGAATCTCCCCGTATTTTCCGATGTAGGTGTTGCCTATCCTAGAAATATTCAGTATGAATTTCAAACGGTCAATACACTCACAGAAGATTACTATGAACATGTTTTAGGTATGGATTCATCCACATACAATCATATTCATTATGATTTTGACATTCAACAGCAGTTCGCCGTTATCAACAACGGGACTATCTATGATCCTCTTTCGGTCATTCAAGAACTTGACGTCAACAAAGCCTATATTGAAACAAATTTTGATTTGTTACATGGTCGACTTCCTGAAGATGAAAACATGGAAGCGATAGTGATTGTGGACCGGTATAACAGACTTGCAAAGGATGTCGCGCAATCGATTGGCTTTAGTGGTGATGTCCCGATCAATTTCGCAGAACTTACACAACTGTCGCTTCTTTGGATTCCTAATGACATCATCTACGCCTACAATGGAACACACTATTCAAAAAGAGTTTTAAATACTGTGATCAATGAAGATGGGGTCTTGCAGATATCCATTGTTGGAGTTTTTAGAATTAAAGAGAAGTTTAATCTCGATTATTTGAGAACCGGTGTTTATTACATGGAACATCTGGGCACAATGATGCGTGAAGATGCCCAAAATTCAAGTGTCGTCAATGCACAAAAGATGTCACAGTCCTCTGTGCTTGATGGTTCTTTGTTGTCTACCTTGCAGCACGAAAATATTCTAAGAGATTTAGGCTATGCAACCTATCCAACATCCTATACGATTTATTCAGCTAGTTTTGAGCAAAAAGATACCATCATGCGCTACTTGAGGAGCTACAATGATACGGTATCGATCAACGATGCTGTTGAACCACTTGATATTGCGGGTATTGGATTATCAACCATGCGGATTGCCATTGATTCGACAACCGTGATATTATTAGTCTTCTCATTTTTATCTTTAGTTATTTCCAATTTAATGATCGGTATTATGACTTATACTTCTGTCATTGAAAGAACGAAAGAAATCGGAATCTTGCGCGCCATTGGTGCAAGACAAGAGGATGTAGGACGCATTTTTTATGCAGAAACTTGTATTGTGGGATTCTTCTCGGGTTTAATTGGTGTTCTTTTAGGCTATGTGTTTATGCCCTTAATCAATATCATCTTAGCTGGACTAACGACAATTCCTAATGTTTCTTACCTTCATCCGCTATTTGGTATAAGTCTTATCGTTTTATCAACCTTGTTTACCAGCCTAGCCGGTATTATTCCTGCACGCATCGCATCGAATAAAGACCCCATGCTATGCTTGAGAAATGAGTAATCCCATGTTTATTATCACAGGAGCTACTGGTCATATTGGTAATAATGTGGTTCGATACTTATTAAAGCAGGGCGAACAGGTGAAGGTCTTAGTTCGAAAAATGGATGAGTCACTTCAAGGGCTTGATATCCAATATGCGATTCATCAAGAATTTGATGATCTCTTTTTGGATCAAGAAATACATGAACAGGATGTCATCATACATTGTGCAGCGTATATTGATTTGATGAATAAGAAACCATTGACCACGTTTAGAACTAATGTGGGTTTAACCAAACGACTTGTTGAAATAGCGTTAAGAAAGAAAAATCGATTCATTTATCTTTCAAGTGTTGATGTCATTCCTAAAAGTAAAAGAGGGCTCATCAAAGAACCCCTTCAAATTGACGAAAAAAAGGGTAAATCCTATTATAAAACCTCGAAAGCCATCGCAACTCATTTTGTTTTAAAATCGATTCAAGAGGGATTAAATGGCATGGTATTGTATCCTGCGGCTGTTGTAGGCATACATGATTATAAACCAAGTGCCGCTGGACGTGAAATTTTGCATGCCGTGCGGCATCAATTTCTCTTTTCTTTGCACGGAGGTTACAATTTTATCGATGTCGAAGATGTCGCACGTGCAGTATATGTAGCAGCAACATCAACTGTGTGTGATCACATCATTTTGTCTGCACACGAGATTACCATTAAAGGGCTTTATATGACGCTTGAGCGGTTAACGAAAAAACCCAAATGGATTATCCCTTTGCCGATCATCATCGTCAGACTAGCTGTCTTATTTTCTACGAAATACTCACAGATGATGATCTCAACCATACAAGAAAATTATCACTATGATCAACAAAAAATGAGAGATGTTTTACATATCGTTCCTAAACCCCTTGATCAAACGTTGTATGAGACTATCCAATGGCTCAATCAACATTATCTTATGAAATAATAAAACCTCACCCAAGATGCTTTCAAGGGTGAGGCTATTGCTTATAATATACCTAATTCATCTGCAATCTCAAGGAAGATATCATCAATCGGATAATACTCCACATTGAGTTTATTGAAAATTTCATAGCTCATGTTATCGAGTCGTTGGAACATTTCGTGTGGAACAATTTCCTTTTTTTCAAGTTTTTCTAATACGGCACGTTCAAACTCAACTAACCGGTCCATATCTTTTTGTTCAAAATTTTCAACGCCCAATAATTCGTTTTGGAAATCAATCGCCGATAACAACAGATTGACATCTTTCGCGCGTTTTTCTAAATCTTGAACATTGTTTTGATAGGCTTTCTTTAAGAGTTTAACAATTTCTTCAATCTGATCAAAGAGGTAATAAAACCCGGTTTCGAAGATATGATCTTCATCATCGGTATAGGTATCATCATCAATCAATCGATCATAAAGATAGTCGGTCACATCGATGACATGTTTAAAACGAAGAATCAAATCGGAATTGCTTTCCACTAAATACTTCAAGAGTTCATGATTTTCAATTTTCCAATTTGCGTACTCGTGATAAACTTTTTCATCACGCATGATGATCACCTACTTTATGCTTTATTGACAGAACCAAACATTTCTAACTTATCTTTAATGACTTTCTTCATCGCTTCATAGCCTGGTGCTAAAAGCTTTCTTGGGTCAAAACCTTTACCATCTAAATCTTTACCTGCTTCGATGTATTTGCGGGTTGCTTCTGCGAAGGCAAGTTGAAGTTCAGTATTCACGTTGATCTTCGATACACCCATGGAGATGGCTCTCTTGACTTGGTCTGCGGGAATACCTGTACCACCGTGAAGGACAAGGGGAACACCCTTCGTCACTTTTGAGACTTGTTCTAACACATCAAAACGAAGACCTGGCCAGTTTGCAGGATACTTACCATGAATATTACCAATACCTGCAGCAAACATGTCAACGCCGGTTGCTGAAATGATTTCGCATTCTTTGGGATCTGCGACTTCACCCATACCGATGACACCATCTTCTTCACCACCGATAGCACCAACTTCAGCTTCAACAGAGACACCCTTTGCGTGGCATGCAGCAACGATTTCTTTGGTCTTAGCTAAGTTTTCTTCAAAAGGATAGTGTGATCCATCAAACATAATCGATGTAAAACCTGCTTCAAGAGCCTTGTATGCTCCTTCATAAGTACCATGATCCAAATGTACGGCAACAGGAACTGATACATTATAGAACTTATCGAGTTCTCTGACGATTGCCATGACGGTACGATAACCCCCCATGTATTTTGCTGCGCCTTCTGAGACGCCTAAAATGACGGGTGATTTTAATTCTTCGACTGTGGTTAACACAGCTTTTGTCCATTCAAGATTATTGATGTTAATTTGAGCAACCCCATAACCTTCTTTGCGGGCTTTCAATAACATGTCTTTTGCTGATACAACGGCCATTTTTAATTTCCTCCTTGGAATTTTGTCACATTCTATTATATTACAATACCCTTCATTTAGCAATGAAATTGGGGATTGTAACCGTATACATGTGCTATCTTTTTTTGTATTGAATTGCTGCTTCGATGTAATCTCTAAAAAGAGGGTGAGGACGAAGCGGACGCGAGAGAAACTCGGGATGGAATTGAACAGCAACAAACCATGGATGGTCTTCTAATTCAATCATTTCCACGAGTTGATACTCACTGTTAAATCCAGAAATCACCATCTTCGATTCTTCAAAAACTTCTAAGTATTGATTGTTGAATTCATAGCGATGACGATGTCTTTCTTTAATCAATGTCGATTGATACGCCTTGTAGGCTTTTGTGCCTTT
>DIKN01000065.1:6402-6942 GCA_002424575.1 Acholeplasmataceae bacterium UBA5617
GTGGGTTCTCGCGTAGGTAATCGCTGCAAGTTTTCCTTCGGTTGCGCGTGCGCCAAAGCCTCCAGGAACGAGAATGCCGTGACAATCTTTGACGAATTCTTCAACGTTTTCCATGTTGACTTCTTCAGCGTTGATCCATTTGATGTTAATCTTTTGTTTGTGGTGGTATCCGGCATGTTTTAAGGATTCTGATACCGAGAGGTATGCATCGTGGAGTTGAACATATTTACCGACAAGTGCGATGTTGATGTCTCCTTCGAGATGTTTAATGCGATAAATTAAGTCTTCCCAGGGTTGGATGTTTGCTTCTGGAAGTTCATAGCCAAAATGCTTGATAATCCAATCATCGACGTGCTGCTTATGTAAATTGACGATCACTTCATAAAGTACATCAACGTCAACCGATTCAAAGACTGCATCCTTTTGAACGTCACAGAATAAAGCGATTTTCTCTTTTTGTTCATCACTGATTGACATTTCACTGCGCAGCATAATGATATCGGGATGAATACCTAAACTCATGAGTTCTTTGACGGAGTG
>DIKN01000065.1:7046-11041 GCA_002424575.1 Acholeplasmataceae bacterium UBA5617
TCTAAAAAGGGTAGGGATTCAATGTCACCGACGGTTCCACCGATTTCGGTGATGACGACATCAGGTTGTGTATGTTTGGCGACATCGACGAGTTTCTTTTTGATCTGATCCGTGATATGAGGGATCACTTGAACAGTGGCACCTAAATAATCCCCTCTTCGTTCACGTTTGAGGACAGTTTGATAGATTTTACCGGTGGTGATGCTTGAATGCCTATTTAAATTCTCATCGATAAACCGTTCATAATGCCCCAAGTCAAGGTCGGTTTCAGCACCATCTTCGGTCACGAAAACTTCCCCGTGTTGATAGGGACTCATCGTGCCTGGATCGACATTGATGTACGGATCAAATTTTTGCATGAAGACTTTGAGTCCTCGACTCTTTAAGAGTTGCCCAATTGCGGATGCGGTGATCCCCTTGCCTAAACTGGATACAACCCCTCCGGTCACAAAGATGTATTTCGCCATATTCATCTTCTCCTTTTTAATAGAAAAGAGTCCCCTAACATTGAGGAGACTCTTTGGTGTGCCCTTATCTATTATATCAAATGACTTCCGAAAGACAATCGTTTCTTTCAATTTTTAGGTGAAAAAAATCAAATCTGTTTGACATACCATCCGCGCTCATTATCTTCAAATCCCATCTTTTTCAGATACTTTTGATGCGGTTCATTTCCAGGTTTTGTTATCAGGCGTGTGATTCCTTTTTCTTTGAGAAAGTCTTGTTGTTCTTCATAGAAGAAATAGCCCACCTTGAAGTCACGATACTGTGGTGTGACATAGTCAACCAAGATTTCAAAGGTTTCTTTGTTTCTTTTTCCAACAACAAGACCTGCAGGAATCGTATTTCTTAAAATGAATAGTCTTTCTAAAGAAGGATCATCGAGTGTTTCATCAAACGCCATGAAATGTTTCATGTCTTTCTCATAGGTATTTACGAAAACATTGAAATATGTCATTTCTGAAACAGCTAAAAGCTTAAAATAATCTTTTGTCGTATACATGGTGTATAGATAATAGCTATTGATTAATACAATCCCTAAGTTCATGATAGCAACCGGGAGTGCACCAATCATAAAGCCATACACAGCAAATACGGAGGAACCGATTAAGTTAATCCAACGAAGTCTTTTCACAGAACTCATGATTAAACTGATGAGTACAATCAGTGATGCAACATAACCTAAAATTTCTAACCAGGATGGCATATTATCGTCCTTTCTCTTGAGAAAAAAAGGTATACATATGTATACCCCATCTCGATTTATTCGTCGTACATATCTTCGAAATCATCCATGATGTCGTTATATTCATCTTCATCATAGTCTTCGTCATCGAATTCGATTTCGGGTTCATCAATGTCCTCATCATCAGTGGACTTCACAGGAAGTTCAACATCAATGTAGGCTTTTTCTTCTTTGATTTCCTCATCAAGATCTTCTTTTTCAACTTCTTCATCTTCTTCTTCAGCTTCCACTTCTTCCTCTTCTTCTTCAAGAACGAATTCGGTGAAATCAAGATCTTCTTCGGTATCTTCTTCGATATCTTCTGCATGGACAAAGGCATAACCGTCTTTATCCCATAATTCGAGATTTCTTTCTTTTAAATCCCATTGATCATCCCCACAGTAAACAAACTTTGCACTTTGGGTAATATCCATATAGAGCTGAGTCAATTTGTCGATGTCACTCAAGGGGATTTCTTTTACTTCAGCGACGTTTTTCATGATGTCTTGAATGGGGAGTGGTTTTCCTGATTCTTTGAGTAAAACCTCTGCAACATCAAGCATGGCTAACGTCTTTAATTTATCTGTCATGTGTGCCTCCTAAAACCGTATCTATTGTATACTAATCATTTTGTTTTTGCAAGTTTTTATTGATTTAATCGTGTGATAAAGAAAACAATGGCCAAAATGACAGCAAGTACAATGAACAGTTTGAGCATCTTTTTGACGAATCCAATCGTCCCAAACACCAAAATGAAGCCTACAAAGACAATACCGACCAATTTGATCAATTCTGGTAGTGGTGAAATATATTCATTGTACAAACCGATCAAACGGTTATCGATATCCAAAAGGCCTTGTAAGTATCCATTAAAACGACCATACAAACTTTCAAAAAATCCTTTAATCGTTTCTAACATGTGCGATACCTCCTAATACTTCTGTCTATTTTCGACAGCCTTGCTCAAGGTGAGTTCGTCTGCGTACTTCAAGTCCGCTCCAACGGGTAGACCATAAGCGAGTCTGGTAATACTCAAAGGTTGATCCATAAAAAGTGTTTTTAAATACTTAGCAGTCATCTCACCCTCAACCGTTCCGTTGGTGGCGATGATCATCTCTTTCATGTTGGGCAGTCTTTTTGCAAGTGAATCAATCGATAAATCTTTATCGGTAATGCCTCTTGAAAAGTCGACGAGTCCACCGAGCACATGGTACATCCCATGATAGGTCTTCATCTTTTCCATATGAAACACATCTTTCGCATCAGCAACCACCATGACGGTTTCTTGATCGCGTGATGCATCTTGGCAGATGCTGCAAAGTGTTTGATCGGTGATCATGTGGCAAATGGCACATGACTTAATCTCTTCTTTCAATCGCTTTAAATGATCTGAGAAGCGTATAAGATCGTCATGTGCAGAACTTGTGACCAAATGAAGCGCAAGACGCTCCGCTGTTTTTTCACCGATTCCAGGTAGTTTTTGAAAATCTTCTATGATTTTCTTCAGGATGGTGGGATACATTAAAATCCAAACCCACCCATACCACCGGTGAATTGTCCCATGGTTTCTTCTTGTTCCTTTTCAATTTGTTTGAGCGCATCGTTGGTTGCAAGCAAAATAGAATCTTGAAGAAGTTCGACTTCTTCGAGAAGTTCAGGGTTGATTTGAACGTCAATCACTTGACGTGTGCCTTGCATGATGACGGTAACACCGGATGCTTTACCAAAAAACTCTTTACGTTCGAGTGCTTCTTGGGCTTCCATCATTTGTTTTTGAATTTTCTTGAGTTTATTAAGCATATTGGGATTCATGGTTTTACTCCTTTATGTTGACTTTATCACCAAAGTAATCTTTGGCAAGAGCAATGATTTCGGGCTCTGTTTTGAGGTTTACTTGATCTTCTTCATAGAGTTTGAGATCATGGGGGGGTAATTTGGGTTTCTTTTGACCTTTTTTCCAAAGATCAAGATAAACTTCTTTGATGATTAACCAGTCGGTTTTTAAGATGGCGATGATATCATCGACGAAATGTGTTTTGTTATTAAAAAGTTCTAATGCAAGTTTTTTTGTTTCGGGTTCTAAGATGCGCTTGCATAGTTTGATGTCATCATAGACAAGTAACATCGTATCAGAGACTGCTTCAAGTTCACCTTGTGAAAGAAGATACGCGACCCATTTTAGATTGGCTTTTGGATAATCTTTTAAGATAGGCCATGCTGCAGAGAGTTTCGTTTTCTTATCTTTATCTGCGCTATTTAAGACCTGCTCAACCTGTTTGATGGTGACCAGTGGTTTCAGTTGATGCGTGGTGATCGAGGAGGGTTTAGGTTGCGTACGAAGTTGTTCTTTCAATTCTTGAACATCGTTTTTTAGGCCTTGAATCACACCATCATAATCGAGTGTCTTTAGTTGTTGATGTTCCATCATTTTGATGATAGCCAGTTCAACATACGCACGCTTTTGATGGGTTGTTTTCATGTCTTGTTGGAGTTGATTTAGTATCTCTAAATAGAAGTAGATCTTATCTGTTGAGAAGATTGAAGCCAGTTCCGTATATTTGCCTTTTTCGACCTTCGTTGTTTTTTCGACTAAAAGATCGCGAAGTGCAAGAATCAGATCATATACAATACGTGTGATTTCTTTTCCTTCAGCAAGCAAGTCTTTTAGAACGGACATAGCCTGTGGGATTTCTTTGTTAGAGATCGCTGTCAGCATTTTAATGATCGCTGTTTTTTGAACCGATCCAGAAACCTGATGAACGTCATCTTC
>DIKN01000003.1 GCA_002424575.1 Acholeplasmataceae bacterium UBA5617
ACATCTCCAGATGCCATCACGGTTACGATTACTGGGATTTTACGCGTTAAAGAAGATGCATCAAGTGAACTTCTCAATACGGGTATCGGTTATACGACACGATTAACCGATGAACTCTTGCGCATCGCAAAAACATCGGATGTAGTCGTTGCTCAAGTAGCAAGTCCTACCGTGAATGTGCTTACTGGACAGCCCTTCAATCTTCAACTGACTTATCAGAGTGTGATGCGTCAACTCGGAGGTGATGATTCACCTACCGGTGTGCAAATCTATCCCAAGTCTTTCGAAGATAAAGATCGTATTAAAGATTACCTAGATCTCTATAATGTTGGAAAAACAGAAGAACAAGCGATTGTATACACCGATCTAGCTGAACAAATTTCATCAACCATTTCATCTTTAATCAACACGATTACAATCATTTTAGCAGCGTTTGCTGGTATCTCACTCGTGGTATCATCAGTCATGATTGGTATCATCACCTATGTATCGGTTGTCGAACGCACCAAAGAAATTGGGATCATGCGAAGCTTGGGCGCTCGTAAAAAAGATATTTCTCGCATCTTCAATGCAGAAACACTTCTCATTGGTCTTGCTTCTGGATTCTTTGGGGTGGTCGTAGCTATCCTCCTCAACTTTCCGATCAACGCCATCATTTTGAATTTGATTGATGTCCCTAACTTTGCACAATTAGAAATACTCAACGGATTCATGCTTATTGTCCTATCAACGATATTAACCTTAACAGCGGGATTGATTCCAAGTCACATCGCTGCACGAAGAGATCCAGTTGTGGCACTGAGAACAGAATAAGTAGATTTTTTTCAAGCCTATTGAAGATATTTCAATGGGCTTTATGTCTTTATGGATGGCGTTACCAAGCGATTCATAAAACCTGTATTAATTATTTAATTAATAAGGGATTGTATCATGAAAGCAAAAAACACAAAAAACGTTCGTTGACATTTGAGTGATATAGCATATAATGAAAGTGGAATGTCTTTTTTTGATACCTGAATAAGGGATCAACTAGCATCCAAAAAAATAAAAAAAAGGGGAAACGTATGAAAAAGATTTTCTTGTTGTTCATGATTGCTTTTTTTGCAGTTGGCCTTGTTGCCTGCGGCGGTGGTGAAGTCGAAGACCCAGAAACACTGATTATTCAGTTTGTGCCTTCATCTTCAGTGGATTCAGCAATGCTTACCAAAGTTAAATCCTTGGAAGACATGCTTGAAGCAGAACTCGCTAAAGCTGGTTATGAGATTAATGTCAACATTTCGATTGGTACGTCCTATGCATCCGTTATTGAAGCCATGGCATCAGGTCAAGTCCATGTTGGTTTCTTAACCGCTCAGCAATATGCATTCATTACAACCGAATATCCCGGCAAAGCAAATGTATTGTTGACATCGGTCAGAAATGCTTACAAAGCTCAAATTGTGAGTGGTGCTATTACCGAAGATGCAGCAACCATTATTGCTAATGCAAACGCTGCTGGTTACGATGCAACGACAGATTCTAACTTCAAGGTTTCATCCTATTATTCAATGCTTCTTGTTCGCAATGCAGACTATGCACAATATCAAACCAATGGTCTTGCAGCACTTGCAGGTAAGCATGTTGGTACACAATCTGTAACCTCTGGTTCTGGTTATGTCTACCCATCCTTCTTACTTGGACAAAACAACTTAAAGTTTGTCACCACTGAAAATCCAAACGCATCTCTTGGTGAAGTTCGTCATACCGTCATCGGTGGTCACCAAAACTCTGTTGTTGCATTATTAAACAATGAAGTTGATGCAGTATTCACATTCTTTGATGCACGCTTCCATGCGACCGCTTATAATGGTTGGTTAGTTGCTAACGGATTTGCAGAAGGCGATTATTCAAAAGTTATTGCAGCAACTAAGGTCGTTGCATTAACAACAGGTATTTATAATGACACCATTTCAACCATTTCATCACTTTCTGACGGTTTAAGAGAAGCATTAGCAAATGCATTCATCGCTGTTATTGCAACACCAGATGGTGGAGCAGCACTCGCGATTTATAATCATACAGGTTATCTCAAGGCCGATGATGCTGATTATGATGGTGAAAGAGCATTATACGAATTCTTAAATAAGGACAAATAAAAAATCTTAGAAAAACAGGAACTATCACATGATCAAATTTGTTGATGTTGTTAAAACATACCCTAATGGGACTCAAGCTCTAAGGGGCATCAATTTATCAATCCGTGATGGTGAGTTTGTTGCAATTATTGGTTTATCCGGTGCGGGTAAATCGACACTCTTACGCTCGATCAACAAAATGCATTCGATCACATCTGGGCAGCTTTTTATCGATGATGTAGAGATTTCTTCCATCAAAGGTAAAGATTTGCGCATGCTTAGACGCAGTATCGGTATGATTTTCCAATCATTTAATCTGGTCAAGCGCATGTCCGTTTTCAACAATGTTATGACGGGTAGGGTTGCTTATCACCCTACCCTTAAAACATTATTTGGTCTGTTTCCAAGAGAAGACAAACTCCTAGCACTGGAATCTTTGGATACCATGGGTATTCTGGATAAAGCATTTCAACGCGCTGATCAACTTTCGGGTGGTCAACAACAGCGCGTCGCTTTAGCGCGTGCACTCACTCAAAAGCCTAAAGTTATTTTAGCGGATGAACCTGTAGCATCGTTAGATCCCATTACAACCGTACAGGTTATGGATGACTTTGCTCGGATCAATCGCGAATATGGTATTACAATTGTCGCAAACATGCATCACGTGGATTTAGCGGTAAAATATGCGACACGTATCATTGGTATTAAAAACGGCGAAGTGGTATACGATGGACCATCTTCTCAAGTTAAAGACGATGTATTAGTTCAAATCTATGGACGTTCACTCAAGCATGATGAACTTTTAGGTGAATAGTATGACGAAGTTTACACTTCAAAATGGTAAAACCATCGTCAAACCGTTTAATAAAATTTGGCTGATATTAGGTATCGTGACAGCACTCGTCGTGATTTTTAGTTTCTTCATTAAATTTGAACCACGATTGATTAATCTTTCTGAATTGGGTGTCATCATAAAAAAGATGTTCACACCTAAAGCAGGTCGCACATGGGGCGACTATTTTGGTTTCATCAATAATTTATGGGAACCACTTATCAGTACCATTGAAATGAGTTTAGCAGGGACCGTCATCGGTTCACTTATGGCTGTTCCCGTTGCAATCTTAGCTGCTAAAAACATTTTTAAAAGCCAATGGGTTTATGTACCCGTTCGTTTTTTTATGAACTTAATACGCACTATTCCAGCGATGTTACTTGCCGTTTTAGCCGTTTATTTTGTTGGAATTGGCGTTTTATCAGGGGTCATCGCCATCACATTATTCACCTTTGGTATCATGAGTAAAATGCTCTATGAAGTCATTGAAACCGTGGATATGAGTCCCTATGAAGCATTAGAGTCCACAGGTGCTTCCAAAGTTCAAGCTTTCCGATATGCTGTCTTTCCTCAGGTATTTCCGGTTTTCTTGAGCTATCTTATCTATATTTTTGAAATCAACGTCCGCGCATCAGCCATCCTAGGTTACGTTGGTGCCGGCGGTATCGGGATGATCATCAAAGACAACATCCTTTATAACTATGATCGTGTAGGGGCAACTTTGATCTTGATGCTTGTTGTCATCTTAGCGGTTCAATTTTTCTCAAACTATGTGCGAGGTAAACTCCAATGACCAATGCAGAACGCATGTTAGCGAGAAAACCCAAGACATGGATTATGAATGGCATTTTCACTGCCATTGTTTTAATTGCCGTGATTATTTCTTTTCAAGGGTCATCGATTAATTTATTAAGACTCCAAACCATTGGCATAAATTTAAGAATTATCGGAAGACAAATGATTGACATCAATGTGGATTTCTTCTTTGGACGCGGTGTTTACTCTTTCCAAGAAGGGGTCATCTATTTAACGATTGAAACACTTGCCATCGGTTTCTTAGGGACACTTGTTGGCGCCGTTTTAGCTTTACCGTTCAGCTTTTTAGCAAGTAAAAACATTGTTGGACACAAAGTTGCAAAAGTTGGAGAAGCCATCCTGGTTGCTATTCGTGTTTTTCCTGAAATTATCCTTGCTCTTGTCATTGTCAAAGGGTTTGGTATGAATGCTTTAACGGGGATGCTTACGATCGGAATCCACTCGATTGGTATGCTTGGAAAATTATTCTCAGAAACCATCGATAACATGGATAAGAGTTCCCTAGAAGCACTTGAAGCCGTTGGAGCAACCACTTTGACCAAGATTCGTTATGGTATTCTCCCACAAATATTGGCCGATCTTTCATCGATTACGTTATATCGCTTAGACATCAATGTTCGTTCAGCCACTGTACTCGGTATTGTTGGAGCAGGTGGCTTAGGTGCATCCATGATTCTATCAGCAGAAAACAGCAACTGGGACATCTTGGGTACCATCATGATTGCGATCATTATCATGGTCTTAACGGTAGATATGATATCATCGAGATTACGTTCAAAATTGGTCTAATCAAGAAAGGCGAAAGCCTTTTTTGTTATATCGAAACACAACTATTGTCAAAGAGAGAAAATAGGCCTATAATAGTTATAAAATATGAACTTTATCGCTCATTTGTTATCAAGAATACGCAAAATGCGGAGGATAAACATGGCTAAAAAATATCTTGGTTTAGGGATTACTGGATTTATTGTAGTTGTACTGGGCATTATGCTGATAACCGGTTATAACGGGTTAGTCACATTGGACACCAACATTGATGGTAAGTATGCACAGATTGAAAATCGCTTGCAAGAACGTCATGACAAGATTGGTCAAGTTCTTGGTGCGGTGAGTGGTCTTCAGCAACATGCTGAAACCATTTATAATGCGATCACTGCAGCGCGTGCCGCTTATGCTTCAGCTTCCACGATGGAAGAACTGATTGCAGCGGATGCAGCAGAAGCGATTGCATTTACAGATCTACTGGTCGTTGTTGAAGATAACCCATTGATCACTGCAAATGTCGGCTATTATGCTTTAATTGATGAAATCTCCTCGATGGAATCAGCATTATCGGTTGCTCGTCGCGACTACAATGAAGCTGTTCAAGCCTACAATGCATCTGTGCGTCGTTTCCCACGCATTCTCTATGCATCACTCTTTGGTTTTGAAAAAGAAGTCGACTATTGGAAGATGAATGAAGGTGCTGATGAAGTACCCGTCATCGATTTCAATGACTAGATATTCAATCAAATTCATCTTTTTTTCCATCATGATCAGCGGTTTATTGCTGATCCTTTTTGGTTGTACCGATCGAAAATATCCTCGTCCAACAGATCAATATTATGTTAATGATTATGCCAATATTTTGTACCAAGCAACTCGACATTCCATCACCCGTGAAGGAGAACGATTGTATGAAGTGACGCAAGATGAAGTTGATGGAGGGGCACAACTGGTCGTCGCGACGTTCGTCGTTGAGAATTTAAGTGATATTGCCAATTATGACAAGACTGAGATTTTCCGTGAATGGAAGATTGGTAAGAACGATATGGGATTACTCGTCATCTTATTTTTCACAGAAGAAGTGATTGACGAAATCGACTATTTGGTACTCGCTGAAACACAGATTGAAGTCGGATACCGGATGGAACAATACTTAACACCTTCTCAATTGGGAAATATTGTCGATAACACCCTCTATGGTGATGAGTGGGGTGATGATTTAGACATGGGTGTGATGTATATGGTCTATGAACTGCTTTCAGCCATTTACATCGATGCATATGGTTATGAATCATTTAATTATGACATGGAGGTTTATCAAGAGTATTTATTTGATAATCCTGATGTGGCTGGGGATGATTCACATGTTCCTTTAAGTTGGATTCTTTATTTATTGTCTCCGTTTGCGACAACAGGTGATCGATTGGGTGTCATCATCCCCATCATCCTATTCATTTTAATCGGTGGCGGTGGTGCAGTCGTAAAAAATAAAGGCGGCGGCGGTTCATCGGGTGGAATGGGAATCTTTAGACGTCGTTAAAAATGGATACGTTTTCTAGTTGCAAGTCATAAAAAGCCGTGCTATACTGTAGACACATGTGAAAAACATGTTGAGGTGTAGCATGGCTTTATTTATTTCTACTGTAGTTAGACATCACCATCACCATCATCAAAACAGGGTTGTTTCCTAAGCAATAACGCAAACGGATACGAGCCCTTCTCTTGTTGTTGGGCTGGTATTCTATCACAGGTCACTTACGTCGGATAGATATCAGGTCTATCCGATTTTTATTTTATAGGAGGAAAATATGACTTTCTTAACATTAGAAGAAGAATTAATGTATTTTGCAACAAAACAAAAGATTCACGAACAACTCGAAAGGGATGTCAAGACTCAGGGATATATGCTCATTGAACCCTCATTTTTTGAGGATTATGATACGTTTACGCGGATGAATCCACGATTGAAAAAAGAAACGATGGTGAAAATGATCGGTCAAGATGGCAAGGTTTTGGTGCTTAGACCCGATGTAACAACAGCTATCATGAAACAGGTTTTACCCAAATGGGATCAACATGAACTTAAACTCTATTATTTATCAACACGATTTAAGATGAACGATCTCAATCAAATCGAAGAACAAAAGCAGTTTGGGATTGAGCGCTTGGGGAATGGTTCAAAAGAAGCAACTGAAGACGTACTCTTGCGTGGTTATCAGGTTTTTGAAAACATGAACGTTGATTATATGATGGAAATCTCGGATAGCCGGTGGATTAACACATTGATTCAAGAAATGACCTCAGATCTATCGGTCCAAAAAGCCATCAAAAATTGGATTGATTATAAGGATCGATATGCATTAGACATGTGGTTGCGCGATCAAAAAATGACATCAGAAATTCAAGTGTTATCACGCATCTTTGACCTCCAAGGAACGATGGATCATGTGATGAAAAAACTTGAAGATATAAGATTAAGTGACACACTTATGACCATACTCAACGATTTAAAACGGATTGAATCGCGAATAGAAAGCGTCGGATACCTCAAAAAAACGACCATCGATCTCTCCATGATATCAGCCTTCGACTACTATGACGGTGTGATGTTTAAAGGCTATCTCAAATCGTCAACACAACCTGTTTTACGTGGTGGTCGTTATGATCCACTCACGGAACAGCTCGGACGAAAATGTCCTGCAATTGGATTTACATTAACCTTAAAAGATCTTGTTAAAGAGGTGTTTCAATCATGAAGAAAAATTTGACCATCGCGCTCCCAAAAGGAAGATTAGGGGATGTTGCTATTGAAAAATTTCGTTCCATTGGATGGGCAAATACCATCGAAGAGTCTTCACGCCAACTGGTGTTTTATGATGAGAATATGGGAGTGACTTACATGCTCGTTAAACCTTCAGATGTCATCACCTATGTGGAACGAGGGGTTGCAGACGTTGGGATCATTGGAAAAGATTCTATTTTAGAAGAAAAAGCAAATGTCTATGAACTTCTTGATTTGGGTTTTGGAAAATGTCAATTTGCCATCGCCGGTAAAAGCGAACAATCACTAACAAAAAAAGATGAAGTGTTAAAAATAGCAACCAAGTATCCCAATGTCACAAAAGCTTATTTTGAAAAGAAAGCTCAACCCATAGAAATCATCAAACTAAACGGCTCTGTTGAACTTGCACCATTGGTTGGATTATCCGATGTCATCGTCGATTTAGTTGAAACAGGAAACACCTTGAAAGCAAATGGACTGATCATTTTAGAAACCATGATGGCAATCAGTGCAAAACTGATCAGCAATCGTGTCAGTTATCGATTCAAATACGATGCCATTCGTGCACTCGTTAAACATATGGAGGAACTTTAATCGTGATGAAAATAATGATGTCAGAATCAAATCAAACGTGGTATGAAACGTTATTAACTCGGACTCAATTGACGAATGAGAAAGTCAATCAAGCGGTGAAAGATATTTTAGATAATGTCAAAAAGGATAAAGATGCTGCAGTCAAACGATACACCTATGCATTTGATGGAGCATTGTTACCATCCCTTAGGGTGACAGAAGAAGAGATCAACGAAGCTTATCTAAATGTTGATGCCCAATTGATTAGAAATTTGAAATACGCTAAATCAAATATTGAAGACTATCATCAAAAACAAAGCTCTCAAGATTTTGTGATCGAAAGAAAAGGCGTGCGGTTAGGACAACGAACACGTGCTATTGAAACGGTCGGTATTTATGTTCCAGGGGGAACTGCAGCCTATCCATCAACTGTCTTGATGAATGCGATTCCGGCAAAAATGGCAGGTGTTAAGCGAATCATTATGGTGACACCACCTTCAAGGGACGGAAAAATCAATCCTAACATTTTGGTGGCTGCTCATCTCGTTGGAATTGATGCGATCTACAAGGTTGGAGGGGCTCAAGCAATTGGTGCACTCGCCTATGGAACAGAGGAAATTCCAAAAGTCAATAAAATCGTTGGACCAGGCAATATCTATGTCGCTGTTGCAAAAAAAATGGTGATGGGTGATGTGGGTATTGATATGATTGCTGGACCTTCTGAAGTTTTAATCATTGCAGATGAGACAGCCAATTCACGTGAAGTTGCATCGGATTTGATGGCTCAAGCTGAACATGATGTGCTAGCGGCATCCATTTTAATCACAACGTCAAGCGATTTAGCACAGCGTGTTCAAGACGATATCAACACCTTATCAATGAAACTTAGAAGACGAGACATCATCCAAAAAGCCATGGATCAATACGGTGCCATTGTCATTGTAAAATCGCTTGATGAAGCGATTGCAATCGCTAATCAAATTGCTCCAGAACACTTAGAAATAATGACTAAAAATCCAGAGGAAGTCTTTGATAAGATTGAACATGCCGGATCTGTTTTCTTAGGAAGATTTACACCTGAACCTGTTGGCGATTACGTTGCAGGTCCTAACCATACCTTACCCACATCAGGAACGGCAACCTTCGCATCACCACTTTCTGTCTATGACTTTGTGAAAAGGACATCCTATATATCTTATACAAAGGAAGCTCTGTATGAAGCATCCTCTTATGTCATAGGATTAGCGGATGCAGAGGGACTCGATGCACATGCATGTGCAATTAAGGTGAGATTTGATGAAGACAAACGTTAAACCCAATGAACAAGTTAGAAATCTAAAACCTTATCAAGTCGATCAAACCGAATATCCCATACGCTTAGATGCAAATGAAACATCCAATCTCTTGTTTGAACATGGAATCAACATTGAAAATTTTTCTTTTCATCGCTATCCGGATCATGAAGCAAGAGTGCTTCGAAGTAAGTTGTCTTCTTGGCTTCATGTCGAGATGAAACATATCGTTGTTGGTAATGGTTCATCCGAACTGATTGAACTCATTTTCAAGACTTTTTTATCCAAAGGTGATCGTGTTATTTCATTTGAACCCACCTTTAGCATGTATGAAGTGTACGCTCAATTGTATGGTATTCGCTATGAGAAAATCCCCTGGGAAAAAACCAGTGAAGCATCCATCGATCAAATGATTGAACAAATAAAGAGGGAAAAACCTAAAGCAATCTTCTTATGTACACCGAACAATCCAACAGGATTTCAATTGAAAAAACAAGACGTAAAACGTTTATTGAACGCAACAGATGCCTTTGTTATCATCGATGAAGCCTATATCGAGTTTGCAGTTCAAGAAGAAAGTTTAACACAAGAAGTGATCGCATATCCCAATGCATGTGTACTGCGTACATTCTCTAAAGCATTCGGTCTTGCCTCCATTCGCTTAGGATATATGATTGCACATGAGAATATCACATCATGGATCAATCGTGTTAGATCACCTTATCATGTCAACCAACTTTCACAGTGGATAGGTTCTGTTGCACTTGATCAACGCGAATCCGTCATGAATCACATTCGATTGGTCATCATCGAGCGAGAAAGACTTTATCGTGAGTTCATAAAACTTGGACTTCCCGTTGAAACCTCACAAGGTAACTTCCTCTATATTCAGCCATCGACATATCATTTAAATGATGAACTTAAAAGAAGAGGAATTATTATACGTGAATGGCCAAATGGAAGTTCACGTATAACCGTGGGTCAACCCCATGAAAACGATCAACTCATCAACGCATTAAAGGAGATCATACAATGAGAACATCAACTCAAAAACGCATCACAAAAGAAACTGAGATTGAACTGTCGCTCAATCTTGATGGTTCTAAGAACATCAATATTCAAACAGGCATTCCTTTTTTCAATCACATGCTTGAACTTTTCGCTTTTCATGGTGGATTTGACCTTATCATTCAATCAAAGGGCGATATTCAAGTCGATGATCATCACACGGTTGAAGATATAGGACTTGTATTGGGAAAAGCCTTTCGTGAAGCTATAGGTGAAAAACAAGGCATTGAACGATATAGTTCCTTATATTTACCGATGGATGAAGCCCTGGCAAGAATTGTTATCGATTTATCCAACCGTCCCTTACTCGTCTTTAAAGCAGATTTTGTACGTGAAAATATAGGCGGATTATCGCTCGAAAATGTGCATGAATTTTTTAAATCGTTTGCAACTGAAGCACGCATCACCTTACATATGGCCATTCTAGAGGGTTTAAATGATCACCACAAAATTGAAGCACTCTTCAAGGGATTAGGACGCGCACTTAAACTAGCATCTCGTCTTGTATCGCAAGATTTACCATCAACCAAAGGGGTGCTCACATGAATGTGATTCTCGATTATGACTCAGGGAATTTAAACTCAGTTCTTCGTGGATTTACACAAGCAGGTATTCCCTCTATCATCTCAAAAGATCCGATGGTCATCAAACAAGCAACCTCTTTGGTATTACCCGGTGTCGGTGCATTTGGTGATGCAATGGATGCGTTGAAGCGTTCAGGACTTATTCCATTGATTATCGATCACGTCAAACAAAAGAAGTTTCTCTTTGGGATCTGTTTGGGTATGCAACTTCTTTATGAATGGGGTTATGAATATGGCAAGCATCAGGGACTGGGGCTTCTTCAAGGCGAAGTAGATAGGCTTGATATCTCGCTCAAGGTTCCTCATATGGGATGGAACGATCTTCAAATCATCAAAAAAGATCCGCTCCTCGAAGGTATGACCGATGGAGATTACGTCTACTTTGTCCACTCTTTCTATGTGAAATCATCCCTTGATGATGTTTTAGCGGGAGCGACGTATGAAAGGTTTATACCTGCGATCGTTCGAAAAGAGAACATTATAGCAACTCAATTTCACCCTGAAAAAAGTGGTATGGTAGGTCAACGTTTATTAAACAATTATCGTGAGGTGATCCGATGAACATTATACCCGCAATTGATCTTCAATCGGGACGATGTGTCAGACTGACACAAGGCGATTTTGGTCAACAAAAAATCTATGACGTTGATCCTGTTGCCATCGCCAAAAGATACGAATTGGAAGGTGCGCACTATCTTCATATCGTTGATCTTGATGGCGCAAAAGAAGGACAACCGATGAATGTTCATGTGATTCAAAACATTCGCCAAGCGGTTTCGATGTTTATCGAGGTAGGCGGTGGAATACGGACCATTGAAACAGCAACTATGTATCTATCCATGGGGATTGATCGTGTGATTATCGGTACATCAGCAATCGAAGATGAAAAAATGCTGGCATCATTGATCAACCAATATCACGATAGGATTGCTGTCGGACTTGATGTAGATCGACAGCATGTCATGGTAAGAGGTTGGATGAAAGATACGAAGGTTCATCTCGATACCGTTCTTTCAAAGCTTGAAACAATCGGGGTTGAAACGATTATTTGTACGGATATTCAAAAAGATGGGATGCTTGAAGGCACTAATCTTGAACTTTATCGACAACTTAAAGAAAAAACGAAGATGAACATCATCGCATCTGGTGGGGTAACGACGATGAATGAAATCAAAGAGCTTCGAGCATTGAATCTTGAAGGAGCAATCATTGGAAAAGCACTGTATGAGAATCGCTTAACCTTGAAGGAGGTTTTTGCATGTTAACAAAACGCATCATTCCATGTCTTGATGTCAGAAATGGACGAGTTGTCAAGGGAAAAAAATTTGCTGATTTACGTGATGTTGATGATCCTGCCACACTGGGTAAGATTTACAGTGAGCTTGGTGCCGATGAACTTGTTTTCTATGACATCACGGCATCCTCAGATGAACGCAAAATCTCGCTTGATTTTGTTGAAGCAGTCGCAAAAGTAATCAATATCCCCTTTTGTGTCGGAGGTGGTGTGAATACCATTGACGATTTCACCATGATCTTAAGAAAAGGTGCAGATAAAATTTCGGTTAATACTGGCGCCTTTTTAAATCCGATTTTAATTCAAGAAGCATCACGTAAATTCGGTGCACAATGTGTCGTGCTCTCCATCGATGCAAAGAAAAACGAAAAAGGAACTTACGATGTCTTTATCAAAGGTGGTCGAGAGAACACCCATGTGGATGCCATTGAGTGGGCGAAACGTGGTGTTGAGCTTGGTGCGGGAGAAATCGTCATCAATTCGATCGATGCAGATGGTATGAAAGAGGGATATGATCTCGAACTTTTAAAACAAGTCACTCAAGCGGTTCGTGTACCCGTCATTGCATCAGGTGGTGCAGGAACTATAGATCATTTTATTGATTGTTTTAATAAAACCGATGTCGATGCCGCGCTTGCAGCGTCGGTCTTCCACTATC
>DIKN01000129.1:0-30535 GCA_002424575.1 Acholeplasmataceae bacterium UBA5617
TCGCATTAACAAGTGGTGAAAAGGGGCATCCAAAACATCAATCTTTAGAAGATTATCGCATCCAAAAACAACAAGAAGCACAAGCATTCGCTGAACTTTTACACGGTGTAAGTATCGTTTTACCCTTCGACGATGGCACTCTTCAAGTCAATGATGAGATGAAATTCATCATCGCTGATCTCATCAGTAAGTATAAACCCGATGTCTTAATCACGCACTGGAAAAACTCGATGCACAAAGACCATGAAGCAACCCATCGTATCGTTTTAGATGCTCAGTTTTATGCAGCACTTCCTGGATTTAAAAGACAAGATGCACCTCATTTTGCTGCAGGACCTTATTATGCTGAAAATTGGGAAGATCCGACTGATTTTCAACCCTATGTTTTTGTTGAGGTCAGTGAGCAAGGCTATCGTCTTTGGCAAGAAGCTATCTCAACACATTGGTTTGCTTTACATAGCACGTCTTTTAAATACAAAGAATACTATGAAGCACTGATGATTGTCAGAGGTAAGGAAGCCCGATTAACATATGCTCAAGCATTTGATGTGTCCCCCGTGTCTAAGAAAGTGATCAAATCGTCCTTATAAAATAAATGGATCTCGTTCGAGGTCCATTTTTTACATTCGTTGAACAATCGTTGTTTTCCATGCGATGACATAAGAAATCACAATCAAGATTAAAGTTAAAATATATAAATAGGTTGTCCATTTTAAAACATCCATGATTGATCCAGATATGAGAGTTCCTAAAATCGATCCCACACCATAAGCTGTGAACATCACGCCATACTTTTTTGAATAGTGCTTGACTCCATAAAATTCTTTTATGGTTGCCGGTACAATAGCTAACCAAGCCCCCAGATTAAACCAAAATAAACCCAAAGATATCATGTATAAAACGAGGTGCTCACCTTGGTTAATCAATCCTAAGAGTGCAGCTATAGCCATCAATCCTAAACTGATTTTTACCGCATAGTGAAATCCTTTTTTGTCCATGATTTTCCCGAAAACGGGACGAGCAATACCATTAAGAAGTGCAAAGAATGATAGTGATAACGTCACTTCTGTCACGTCAAATGCATAATACACAACACCGATTTGATACGATAATCCAATCATCATCAAACCGATGGTTGTTGCGATCACAAACATGGCATAAATACGCTTAAACGGTTTTAACTTGAGATGTTCATCTTTTTCTATAGGTTCATGTTTAAAATCTTGATATTCTTTTAAGATGAAGACGTAAGAAAGAGGGAGTTGAATGATGAGTGTCATCAATCCAAAAATGAGGAATGTTACATTCAAACCGGTTTGTGTGATGAGATAATTTGCCAAAGGTGCTGTGATCAGAGGAGACATACCAAAACCTAACAAAATGATACCTGCCATGGTGCCACTTCGTGTGGGATATAATTTTTGTGCCATGTATATCGGAACACCATAGACCATCCCTACCCCTGTGCCTAAAAGTACGCCATAGGATATAATGAAGATGATAAATGATGATTCAATACTCGATAGCAACCATCCGCCCGCAATCAGTATTGTCCCCATCAATACCATGCGTCTCAATTGATTAGGTTTTAAAAAACGTCCACTGATCATCATCGAACATGCATAGAAAAACAGCGAAGTCATATAGGGAACCCCGCTTAAGAGGGTTCCTATGTTATAACGATGTTCAATATGTAATCTAAAAACACTGTATGAATAGACGGTTCCCATGAGAAGCATCATGACGATACTTGAAATCAGCATCACGTTATGTCGTTGTTTTTTCATCATAAGCTCCTTTTACAAATCAGCATCTTTTTTATTATAACATAGACAAAATTGAAATTGAAGATTGATTACTTTGAACTTCATACTTTTTTATTACATGGTGTTCATCACGCATTCATATCCACCATTTCATGTTGATAATCCGATTTAAACATCATCTCTTCTATGCTAAAATAAATATAGGGAGGTTATACGATGGCAAACACAAAAATGACCAAACAATCATTGATGATGCGTTTAGAAGCGCTAGAACGACTCAATCAACACCTGATTGATGAAAAGAATAAAGAGACGAGTCTTCAATTTGGATGGAGTGGCAACTTAGGTCATTGGTACTGGGATATTCCAACCAATACAGTGACGTTTAATCCGCTTAAAGTTGAAGCGATTGGGTATACGATGGATGAAATTGAACAGCCTGTAACCTATCAGTTTTTTACCTCTAAATTGCATCCTGACGACTATGATCGTGTCATGAATAACATGCTTAACCACCTCAAAGGAATCACGCATGTCTATGAAGTTGAGTATCGCATCTTGGCTAAAAATGGAGTATATAGATGGTACTATGACCGTGGTTCGATTGTCAAGCGTGATGAACAAGGAAAACCTTTATTTCTTTCTGGTATTGTTTTTGATATCTCGGAAAAGAAACAAGCTGAAGAAAGATTAAATGAAGAGAATGAAATTCTCTATCAGAAGTCGATTACTGATGAACTCACAGATATTTTGAATCGTCGTGGTATCCTTGATTATTTGAAACGTGAATTGTCAACCCATCAAGATCAACCCCTCCTTTTATCCGTTTTACTGCTCGATATTGACTGGTTTAAAAACATCAATGACATCTATGGTCATTTGATAGGTGATCAAATTTTAAAAGAGTTTTCAACATTGCTTAAGAGTCATCTACGCGATACCGATGTCATCGGCAGATATGGTGGCGAAGAATTTCTCATCGTTTTCCCTGATACATCAAGCGATGAAGCACATGTGATTGCTGAACGTTTGCGTGAGATCGTTTCTACTCATCTTTTTACGGAAGGTATACACCTCACCTTTAGTGGAGGTATTTACCATCTCCAAGGTGCTTCACTCTATGATTTAATCAATCAAGCCGATATCAATCTCTACGAAGCAAAACGACAAGGAAAAAACCGCATTCTATAACAGATGACATGACATAAATCCAAAGACATGTCTCATTTATAAGACACTTTTGTGTCTTTTTATTTTTGCTGAAATAAAAAAAGAGATACAAATGGATGTGTTGGAGTATGATAAAGGTATAAGGAGATGATCATATGCTCAATCGTATGTGGGTTAGGCAGACATTATGGATTGTAGGCACGGGTTTAATCTTACTACCGTATGCATTTCTTATCGTCATTTCAGTTGTTTTTTCCATCCAACAAGCTCAGTTTCTATTCGATTATTTACTTCCAGCTGAATTTTCATTTCTCATTTTTGGCGGTGTTTTATTGCTGGGTCTTCTATGCTTTAGAGATCATGTTCAGATGAAAAGACTGGTCATTTTACTTAGAATACTAGCGCTCAGTTTTTTTGCTATCGTCGTCATTCCACAACTCGCTGGTTTTGCACATGGCGATACAGAGCCGACAGGTTTTTGGTTTATTGTCACCAACATTTTTCTCGTCATTTTTGATTTAACTGGACTTGGTGCAGGACTTTATGCACTATTTGGTATTCATCCTCATCACATCGTGTATACAAAAAAAATGGTCGATTGACCATTTTTTTATGATGAATGTTGCGTATCATCTGCTTGAATCTGTTTTAGTTTTTCCAATAAACGTTTTGTTGTTTGTGCAAACCATGGGGTTTGATTGTTTTTCAAAACTCGAGCAATCATGTCATTATAGTGTGTGTTTTTGAAACGATACAACAACATGACTGCATTTCGCATGAGGATTGTTTTTCCTTTCCATAAATAAGCCATATGGTCGTATTTCTTCTTGAATGCTTTCTCCGAATCTTGAAAAAGATCCATGATGGATACCATCTCTTTACCTGATAGTTCAAACTCAGGGTGGACGATTGCACCTTTCTTAATGTTTTTAGGACAGACCATTTGACAGATATCACAACCAAACAAACTATAATTGGCTTCTACTTCTTCATCCGTCAAATGTTTTTTTGCTTGATTGAAGTAACTCATGCATTTTTCAACATGATACATACCTTCTTCTAAGGCTTGAGTAGGACAGGCATCGATGCACTTATGACAGGTTCCACAGTCATCATCAATCTTTAAGTTCAATGTATCATCTAAAAGAACATCGATGAACACAAGACCTAAAAACATATAAGATCCTAAATCAGGATGAATAATCAATTGGTTTTTCCCAAAAAAGCCTAAACCACCTAACACAGCAGCGAGTCTTTCATCATGCGGATGGTTGTCAACACCCATATGGTAAGGATAAGGGATTGCCTGCATGACAATTTCGATACGATGTTTGAGCACCTGATGATAATCCGAACCAAACGTGTAGAATGAAGGGACGAGATGTGTTTGGCTATGCTTGAGCATACGAAATGGATAGGCAAGCCCTAAAACAACCATGGTGGGATAGGTTTCTTTTGGAACTTCACGATTCATTTTTGTTGCTTCATCAAGATAATCTTGAGTCTTAATGATTCCAACAGCATCAAACTGTGTTTTAAAATGATCATAAAGACGCTTTGCATTCATCATCTTTTCATACCTCATATCATGATTATATCATGTTCAATCATCTGTTACCGAATGAAAAAGCACCTGAACGCAGGTGCTTTTAATAACATGATGATTACCGTTTGCCTTGATCGTAGATCTGACCCAAAGCTTTAGGTGCTTGTGAGTTCTTGGAGAAGAACGCGAGGATAATGAGGGTCGCAATAAAGGGGATCAATTCGTAGTATTCTCGTTGCAAACCTAGATTATCGAGGAATGGTATCGCTGTGTAAGAGGCGGCCAATGTTTTTGTGAAGCCAAAGAAGATGGCTGCCATCAGGATACCTGAAGGACGCCAGTTACCAAAAATAAGAACTGCAATCGCTAAGAATCCGAATCCTGCTACGGTGACATTAAACTCAGTCGACGTTGAAATGACGAAAATGACACCACCCATACCGGCAAACACACCCGATAAAGTAACCGCTTTAAATCTCAGTTTATAGATGTTAATCCCGAGTGAATCAGCTGCATGTGGGTTTTCACCACACGCTCTAAGTCTTAATCCAAATTTGGATTTGTAAACGATAATCCATATGATGACTAATAAGGCGAGCGCGATGTAAAAACTGATGAAAACACGCGTAAAGAAAAGTTCACCGATGATCGGAATATCACCTAAAAATGGAATTTTGGGAATCATAAAGCTGGAACTAAAAGGAATTTGTTGACCACGTTGAATAAAGCGTGCAGTGAATATCGCAAATGCTGGTGCAAACAGGTTTAATGCAGTTGCAGAAATGACCTGATCAGCTTTCATGTAGATCGATGCATGCGCATGGATCATCGCATAGACTCCACCAACTGCCCCACCTATCATGATACCCATGATTAAAATGATTTGTTTCGGTATACCAAATAGGAAGAACGATAACATAATCAATGATGCAAAAACGAGGACGATGAAGATGTTCAATGCGATATATAACCGATTTTCACGCTGTTTCATGTGAAGTCTATTTAATCCAACGCGTTTAAATCCCAATTTCGATAAACCAAAATTAACCAATACATCGAGGGAGATCACCCAGATGAGAACCACAACAATCATCACAACGATCGTCATCAACGAATAGGGATATATCTCCAAACCATGTATCGCCCAAACACCCAAGAAGGCTCCTAAAATCATAATACCTTCCAAAGCGATGTTGGTAACACCACTTCGCTCAGCAAGTAAGCCACCGAGTGCAACAACAAGTAAGACGGTCATACTGATGTATGCATTTTGAATCAACAGATAGAGGATATCCATGTTTATTTACCCTCCTTCTTTTCATGTCGACTGAGTCGCCATGCTTTAAATTGCTGTCCATAACGTTTGAAAATCATTTGTAATGCTGCTGAAATGGCTGTCACATAAATGATGACTGCAATAATCATATCAATGATCTGTGGCACAAAACTATAGCGTTGCATGTAAAATGCACCCATACGGATGTTCGCTAAGAATAAACCAGCAAATAGAGCACCAATCGGTTCACCTAAGCCAAGGAGTGCAACTGAGATACCATCAAAACCTTGGGGAAATATTTCAAACGCTGTTCCGATATTTTTACCAACAACCAAGAAAGCAATAGCTCCAGCCATGCCTGCAAATGATCCCGATAAGGTCATCGCTGTGATGATATTCGCTTTGGTATTCATGCCAGCATACTTTGATCCAGGCATCGAGAAACCCGATGCACGAAGTCCAAAACCTAATGTTGTTTTATGCAAAATGATGTGGGCAATGATCACCACAATAATCGCAATAAATATCCCAATATTTGCTGTTGAATTGGGAAATACCGATGTCAATAAAGGTAGTTCAGCTGTTCTTAAAATATTGAGTGAACGCGAATAGGTGGGGTTAAATACATATTTCATGATGAAAATAATCAAAAGATTACCTGCAATATAGTTCATCATGATCGATGATACGACTTCGTTGACGTTGGATAGTGCTTTGAGTAGACCAGGAATAAGACCCCATATGGCTCCTGCGAGCATACCCGCTAAGAAGGCAATAATCCAATGTACGGTACCCGGCAAAGTATAACGTACACCGATGTGAATGGCGACATAAGCCCCCATCATCATCTGTCCAGATGCACCGATGTTAAATAATCCTGTGCGGAATGCAAAGGCGACAGCTAACCCCGTTAAAATGATTGGTGCTGCTTGGTATAACGTATTACCGATCCCGCGCAGACCCCCATTGAAACCACCAATAAGGAGGGTACCTAATGCAGGAAAGGCGTCACCGGCATCAAAGATTAACATGATGATCAATCCAATGAAAAGACCTAATCCGATAGCGATCAAACTTGGCTTTATGACAACCAGTGCTCGCAATATCGCTTGACCTATCTTTTTTAAAATCTTAACGATGACATCTTTTGCTTGCTTCTTATGCTCATTCATGGACGCCACCTCGCTTTGCTCCTGACATATAAAGACCTAACTCATTGACTGTTGTTTTCTTTGGATCAAGCTCACCAACGATTTCACCTTCATACATGACCAAAATCCGATCAGATAAGTTCATGATTTCTTCGAGTTCTAGTGAGATTAACAACACAGCTTTTTGTTGATTACGTTCTGAAATAAGCTGTGCATGGATATATTCAATCGCTCCAACATCCAGGCCACGCGTCGGTTGTACGGCAATCAGTAATTCGTGTGCACGGCTAATTTCTCTTCCTAAAATGGCCTTTTGTTGATTACCTCCACTCATTTGACGTACGATCGTCTTTGGACCTCGCTCACTGCGAATATCAAAACGATTGATCAATTCATCAGCGTGATCTTGAATGACATCAAACTTGAGAAAAGCATGTTTTTGAAACTGTGGTTGATAATAATTTTGTAAAATAAGATTGCTTTGCAAGTCAAAATCCATAACCACACCATGTTTTTGGCGGTCTTCTGGAATGTGTGACATGCCTTTTTGATATTTTTGACGGATGGGGAGATGGGTAATATCGCTTCCCATGAGGGTAGCTTTCCCTGAAATGATGGGTTTGAGTCCTGTCAAAGCATGAATTAATTCTGTCTGTCCATTGCCATCAATCCCAGCAATCCCTAAAATTTCACCACGGTGTAATTTAAAGCTGACATCTTTAACAGCATGTCTTCCATGACCACTGACATTGAGATGTTCAACTTCAAAAATAGATTCTCCACGTTCCATGTCTGGTTTTTCAACTGTGAATGAAACTTCACGACCTACCATCATCTCGGCAAGTGTCTCAATCGATGTATCTTTAACATTCACTGTACCAATCTTTTTCCCTCTTCTAAGAACTGTGCATACATCTGCAACAGCTTTTATTTCATTCAATTTGTGCGTGATGAGCATGATGGTTTTTCCTTCTTTAGCAAAACCGCGCATGATATTCATCAACTCATGGATTTCTTGAGGGGTGAGAACCGCTGTTGGTTCATCAAAGATTAGAATATCGGCATCTCGATAAAGCATCTTGAGAATTTCGACGCGTTGTTGCTGACCGACCGTGATGTCCTTGATATATGCATGGAGATCGACGTGTAATTTATAGGTCTGGATTAAATGTTGAAGCTTTTTTGTTGCTTGTTCATATTGGATAATACCATTTTGAGTATCTTCAGCACCTAAAATAATGTTATCCAATACGGTGAACGATTCAACCAGTTTAAAGTGTTGATGCACCATCCCAATACCCAAGCGATTGGCATCATTTGGATTTTTGATTTCAACAGGGCTTCCATCAATGAGGATATCACCTTGTTCTTGGTGATAAAGACCAAATAAAACCGACATCAATGTCGATTTACCTGCACCATTTTCACCTAATAAGGCATGAATTTCACCCTGCTTAACCTGCAAGGTTACATCATCATTGGCATAAAGTGTCCCGAATATTTTCGTGATATGCCGCATTTCTACTTTATATGTCATATGCTCACTCCTTTGTTGAAAAACAAGGGGAAAGTTGTTCGCTTTCCCCTTGGACTATCAACGCTGTTTTTTAATCAATTAGGTTGTCTTTGGCCAAATTGTATTCAGTAAATCTGTACTTGCTGTGTATCCAAGTCCAGTCATAAAGGTTACAAATTCAGCTTCATTCTTGGGAACTACAACCGTGCCATTACCAACTTTTGTACGAATCGTGTTGTATTGTGCTGTGGTAAAAGTCGCAAAACGCCATGATGCTGTTTCGGTTGGTAAACCAACTGCGTCATCAGCAACACCAAGAGTAATGCTTTGACCACCTTGGAAATCATCTGCATAATAATCAGCAAGTGCTGCTTGAACGGATACTGCTAAGCCTTTCATTGCAGACGTAATGATACGTGCAGAGAGGTTAGATTGGTCAACGTCAACACCGATGACCCACTTACCAGTTGTTTCTTGAGCGGCTGCCATGACAGAGTTACCTGCACCACCAGCTGCTGCGTGGATTGCTTGAACACCACCTGCAAACCAAGCTGCTGCAGTTGTTTTAGCACTGTCAGAAGGAGCAAATGTATTCAAATAGAGATAACGGTTTGCTGCAAATGAGAAGGTTGTTAGGTTGTTTTCTTTCGCTGCATAATATGCACCGGCAACGAAACCAGCACCGAAACGAACGACAGCGGGAACAGCCATACCACCCATGAATCCGAGGTTTGTTAAACCATCTTTAACTGCTGCATAACCTGCTAAGAATCCAGATTGTTCTTCTTGGAAGAAAATGGATAGTGTATTATCAGCAATCGTGAAATCAGGAGCTGTACCATCATAGGTTGCCATCGTATCCCAGTTTGTAACGTTGTGTGGCGCACCATCGATTAAAATGAACTTAACATCTGGATAAGTCGTTTGTGCTTTGTGAACACTGTTTTCAAACAAGAAACCAGGTGTAACAACAACTTTTGCACCATTTTCTACGGCTAAATCAATGGCTGCAACATATGCATCAAAGCTGACTTCTGTTGGTTTGTAATACTTGATAGACTTATCATTCGCTTCAGCATATTCTTCGATACCTTCCCAAGTACCTTGGTTGAACGAACGGTCATCAATGTCACCAGAGTCTGTGATCATCGCAATTTCATATTGTTCTGCACCGCATGCGAATAAAACGGCAGCAAAAACAACTAGAACTAAAGCAACTAATACTTTTTTCATTCTAATTCTCCTCTACTTTTTTGAAAGCATGATAGGGCTTCCATTTTTTATTACTATCTTTAGTTTACTCACTTTTACACACATTTGCAAGAGTTAAATATAAATATTTATCTCCTTTCATTGAAAGACAAATGAAAATATTTATATTCATTTAATCGTTAATCATCGCTTCATTTGATTTTCGTAGTGATATGTTAATTGTAACAGTTGATGATCATCATGTTTCTTACCAACAAAGACCATTGCTTTGGGTTTTCCATGAAAAACACCTTCAGGAATACAGATTGAAGGGTTCCCATAAATAGGTGCAAATCCTAACCAAACTGGTGCCGTCAAAGCAATGAGTCCTTCTTTTTCCATGGTTTTTTCAAACCATGATGCTTCTTCAAGAAGTGTTTTTCTCTTTTCAAGGTAATCTTCATCATTAAGATCACCTGAGGTTTCTTCAGATGCGATCAAAATGCTTTGACCAAAAGTTAAACATCTGCGCTCATTTTTTAGATTAAACTGGATGACATCGGATAAGGATGTCATCTTTGTTGATCCATTGACGTCTTTAAAGAATTGATTGAGCGCATATTTAAACTCGATGAGCAGTGTTGGATCGTTGTTGAGATGTGCATTTTCAATCTCAATATCAACGGTTGTGTGACCAAGTGAGGTTAAACGTGATTTAGCACGATTGATGATCTGCAGTTCATCTTCCAGATAGGCATGCCCTTTAATGAAGATAAAACCAATTTTTGAAGCCCCTAAGGGCTCTTCTATGTTTGTAACATAGTCCAGTGTAGGATCATCTTTTTTATTGAATGTTTGGTGATCGAGGACATTCATCATGAGCGCACAATCATACACCGTATTCGCCATGGGACCTGCAGTGTCTTGTGTCGGAGAAATTGGAATGATGCCATGTTGACTGACGCGTCCAAAGGTAGGTTTGAATGAAACAATCTGACATTGATAAGCTGGTGCCATCAATGAACCATTCGTTTCCGTTCCAATGGATGCTGAAGTTATACCAAGTTTAACTGCGACTGCACTTCCCGTAGATGAGCCATAAGGATCTATAGATTCATCAAAGGGGTGCTTAACTTGCCCATACATGGATCCAAATCCGGATGGCATGTCATCATAACTCATGAAATATGCCCATTCTGACAAATTGGCTTTACCTAGTATTACAGCTCCAGCATCGATTAACTGTTTGACGATGGTTGCATCAAACGGTGGTATGAAATCATGCAGCGCATAACTATTAGCGGTTGTTGGTGTTCCATCACGGTATAAAATATTATCCTTGATCACGATCGGAATACCATGCAATGGACCTCGGATAATCCCTGATCTTCGTTCTTCATCTAAGCGCATCGCATGAAATAATGCAAAGGGGCTGATGACAGCTATCGCATTTTTGTCGAGTGTTTTCTCGTGTGTTTTCAAGGCTTGTTCGACCAATTTAACACTTGTGATTTGTCCTTTTTCAAGTTGTTGTTTGAGTTCTTTAATCGTCATGACGAAGTTCCTCTTTCTTATGGTGTAATAAAATCGATTTGCTCATCTTCCTGATGGGGTTGGTACCCCAAGGATGTATAAAGATGTATGGCCCCACGATTCAGATCATCGGCTGCTAAAAAACTGCGTTTTGCACCATGATGATAACCATACGCTATAGCATTTTCTAAAAGCATTCGTCCAATACCTTTGCCCTGATACGCTCTTTTGACTGCGATTTCTCGAAGCCATAGAATAGGACCTTTTTCAGATTGATGACCATAGATAGCAACAAAAACGACACCTACAAGCTCTTGATCGACATGATATCCCATAATGGCGATGTCTTTCGCTTGAATGGATTGAAGATGATAATCTTTGCCTGATAGCCATGCTTCTACGTCGTCTTTTGATTCGCCGTGAAATTCACGCGATACCATCAAACAATCTTTGGTGACATCGCTAATGTTTTGAGCATCAAAGAGGCTTAAACACTGAAGCTGTGGGTTATTTTTATAACGTGAAATGTCATGAAGCCAATAGTCACGGATGACGCCATATTCGATCAGTCCAGCTTGTTTTAATTGTTCTTGCCATGGTTTGGGAATAAACGATAACAGGGTGTTTTTAAACGTGAGTGCATATTTAATCAAGTGGTTGCAATCGTTTGTTGCCCAAAGAAGTTCATCCATCTGATGATCTTTACGAAAACCATGCACATAAAGACCCTCTTCACTTTTAAACATAAGTTTATAGGATGAAAGTTCATCCCAATCCACGTAATGAAAAGAGTGGTATGCATAATGTTTGATATCTTTTTTTATAGTTGCTAATGTTTGATGATCCATCATTGACCTCGTAATTAGTTTTATTGTAACATATCGATCAATCAAGTGCGATAAAAAAAAGACCTTGAGGTCTTTATTTTGCGAACCATAATGCCATTTCTTGTCTTGCATTATCGATGGAGTCAGATGCATGAATCAAATTGCGAAGCGTTCTTTTTTCCGCCATAGCCATTGAAAGTTCATCATCTTTAAATCGACCGCGAATGCTCTTAGGATCAGCTTTTGCGGGATCGGTGGCACCCACAAGTGCTCTCACTTCCCCAACAACCTCAAGACTATCTTTGGCAAGTTCAATAGCAACCACTTTTTTGCCAACGAATGTCTTTTCGATGGCCAGTGGAAAATAGGCTTGATTAACTTTTTGAATCACCTCTTCATAATGTTTTAAAATCAATTCTTTTGAAACGATAACGTCTTGTCTGCGAATCACTTCAAAACCTTCATTTTTAAACATGTTGAGAATGATGTCAACTAGATGTCTTTCTACTGCATCGGGTTTAAACATAATAAATGTCGATGATTTCATAGATATCTCCTTTGTGATGGATATGACTATTATACCCTAAACATCATCATTATTCAAAGCGAACTCTCCACCCATCATTTTTATGATATCCTAAAAGAGAGAGGTGTCTTTATGATCTATATACTCACAGGTGTTGCGAAATCCGGAAAATCTTTAGTGACCAAAAAAGTGATTGAAACGATGAGAATACCTGTTATTCAAACCGATCACATCATGATGATGCTCCATAAAGCTAATCCCTCATTGGGACTCAACATCGATGCATCGGATTCATCTGTTGCGCGTTTTTTAGAACCCTATTTGGAAGCTTTGATTGAAACGATGATCGAAAACAAACGAGATTATGTGATGGAGGGTGTCCATTTTTTAACATCTTTCTCTCATCGCTTGCTCGAAAAATTCCCACAAGATATCCGTGTTCTTTACCTCGTCTATGCACATGCTGATCCCATCAAAAAAGCGCATGAGCTCTTAGAACATGCGCACAACATGGAAAATCCATGGTTCTTATCGATGAAAGGTGAAGATTATCACCATTTGGTCAGATACTTGGTGGATGAAAGTAAGCGTTTAGAACAAGAATGCATGCTCTATCATCTACCTTTCATCGAAATTGAAAACATCATTTTTCAAATGGATGATGTTTTACACCAACTTTTTGATTAAAAAGTTTCTGGTACAACCCATTTTTTCATCAATCGTGTCGTTGGATGAATAAGTTCGAGTTCACGAAAGTGTAACATCAGTCTTGGCGCAGGTTTTCCTTTATATGGTCGATCCCCAATGATAGGAAATCCTAAGCTTGCCATATGAACACGTATTTGATGTTTTCGACCGGTGTCGATGGTGATGCGTAAACGTGATATGCGTTCTTTAACATCGATGACTTCATAATGGGTGATGGCGTCATCACCTTTGGGATCAATGCACATGAGATTGGTGTGCATCTCACGACCAATGGGGCGATTAATCGTCCCTTTTTGCTTATCTAAAAGGCTATTGATCAATCCGTGATAAACTTTATGCACGGATTTCATTTCAAAAAGATGAGAAAAATAACTTAAGGCAAGGGGGTGTTTCGCAAAAAGAACCATACCACTTGTTTCTTCATCAATGCGATGAGCGGGTAATACTGGATAATCATAGTTTTTTTGTTGCATGTAGTAACCGATACGCCCCGTTAAAGAATCTTCTTCTTTTCCATCATCATACACAAGTAAGTGGATCGGTTTGTTCACGATGATTAAATCATCATCTTCATCAATGATTTCAATCGGATAAGCAAACGCCTTTGGCTTTTTGGGTAATTGATCCCCAAAATCGATGGTCATTTGATCACCCACATGAACGACTTCATCCCCTTTTGCAACAGCATCATTGATTTGTACTTTTTTGATCTGTAAGGTGTGATTTACCCATTTTTTTGCCACATGATAACTCAGTAAAACATCTCTTACCGTCCAACCTTCAAAACATGGGTGAATCATCATTTTTATCGGTTCTCTCATGATTTGAGTCCTTCATATATCGCGTCTAAAAGTTGCCCCGTCGCATCCAATCCATTCTCCCAATACATGATACCAGCGAGTCCGTTTTGAATGACATAAGCACTTTTTTCTAGAATAGATCGTCTGTTATCGTATGAAATAAACTCGAGACCATCATTTCGAACTAAATAGGGGACACCTGCACGTTCATCGTATGCACGAATGTAATTGGCGTTATTAACATAGGTATTCACAATATCGGTATAATGAACAGATCCCGCATTGACAAATGATGTGGAAAGACTGGTTCGTGTTTGACGAATGCCGTAAAAAGCGACACCAACAATAATTTTTTGATAGGGTATCTGATAAATATCGTGGAATATATCAATGCTTTCATCAATGGAACATGATGTCAGTGTCTTTCCAACATTAAACGTGGTATTGTGATATGTCGATGCGCGGTAAAGTGCATTTTGATATTGCGCACCTGATGAAACCATACCATATGTCATCATGTTGATATAATCGATATAAGGTGCAGAATGCAATAAATCGTATTTTTCAGGTTGCCACTGACCACCTGTGATCGCTGTGGTCACAAGATGATTGGGGTTGTTCGCTTTAACTTTTTGATAAACAATGCGCATCAATTCCGTGTAGCGCGTAGATTCAGACGTCGTAGGTGTTTCCCAATCGATATCAATTCCATCAAAACCATAGGTATTGATTAAACTGACAATGTTATCAGCAAACCGATTCATGGTGATACTTGATGAGGCGATGGTAGACCATGCTGATTCAGGTGCAACCGAAGGTATGACCCAGTTACCAAAAAGACGTGCTTTTGGCATGATATAAGTCGTCATATTGTTCAAAAATGCTGATCCTGTCAAAGTTCCATCCGACTGAGCTGTTATAAATGCACCGTTAATGATATCAAGAGATTGGAAAAATGTATCGTTAACTAAATGGAAATTTCTGTAAATATAAGACGATGCGATGGGACCATCAAGTGTTTTATAACCTTCGACGATGACATCAAAGGAAATCACATCTTGAATATCCGGAGAGACAACGGTTGCTGTCAACGTGACAATGGTCGTTTGATAAGGTTTTTTATATAGACCTTCTTCAGAAATCACATCAGGTGTTGAACTTGACCACGTCAAACTAAAAGCACTGTATGATGTTGGTAATGTCAAATTGTGGATGGTTGTACTTGGGATAAAAGGATTAAGATATTTCAAGAGGTCTTGCATACTCTTTGGCCCCCAAACAGCTGTATACGTGACTTCTTTAATGCTTTGTTTGGCTTGATAGCGTGGAAATGAATGATATATCGTCGTTCCATCACTCCATCCTAGAAAAGTGAAATCACGTTTTGTGATAACAGGAAGTGTTTCTGCGTTGCGATAGACTTTATGATATGTCCCCGTGAGTTTCTCATGTGTCCATATATCAATTCCTAAATCACCTGATGTATACGTCAAAGGATCCTGATCAAAACGAACATAGATTGGATATGTCACCTCAGTCGTCAATGCAATCATCATATCTCTGGCTTCAGTATCCACGGTATGAAGATGTGCACCAATAATAAAATCGTAATCAGGTAAATCAAGATATAAGACGGATGCAGTCGATGCATCAGATGCCACCACTTGATATGCATCCATATCATCATCATAAATGATGAAAAATTTATAGAACCAGCGAAGTTGCGTTTGGGATTGATCAAAGAGTGAAAAGGTCACACCTGATAGATCGTTAAAACTCGTGATGGTTAAATGATGAGTTGGTTCCAATGTTTCAAACATATCTTTACCCCACATCCCACCATTAGGGTTAAAGGTGACGTTGACATCTACGTAAGCGTTTGGATCAACGGGTCGTGGATGGGGGATTAAGCAGACGATGTGTTGGTCTTTAAGAGTGACATTTGTTCGATCCAATGCTACGCCATTGATATAAACTAAAACGGATGTCCCTGCATAATAAGGGTCATCAATGTTTAAAGTGACTTCAATATAATTGCCAATATCCTTGGATTGAAGGGCTAAACCTTCCGTGATGATTGATACATCCAGTGTCTGTTCATCAAACGTTAAATGAATGGTATTGATCAGATGGGGATCATTCTCTTTTTGGCATGCAGCTACGAAAAAAATCATCAAGATGAACACACTATACATCCATTTTTTCATCATTTCAACTCTTTCTATTTCTCTACTTATGATTATACCTAAAAAGGCAAGGTTACTCGATGGATTCAATCACCGATATGTTCAAACATCTTCTTTTTTTATCTTTTGACAAGAACTTTCAAAAAAAAGCACGTTTGTGCTTTATTTATTGTCCTCTTTGAGTTCATCGTAGATGGTTTTTATGATCATCACAACCTCAACGATATCATCAAAGGTTGTATCTTTTCCTACTGAGATTCTTAGTGTTCCATAAGATGGTATGACACCGATCGCTTTGAGCACATGAGATTCATGAATTTGGTTGGATAAACATGCACTACCCGTTGAAACGAATACACCCTTTTGGTCACATGCATAAGCAAATTCATGGCTTGCAATCGATGGAAACGAAACACTCACTAACCCAGGCAAACGTTTCGATGGATCCTTGGGTCCATTGATCACACAGGATGGTATATACCGATCGAGTGATGCAATCAAGTGATTCGTCAAACGTTTGAGATGCTCTTTTCGAAAAACCATCTCTGAAATGACGTTTTCATAAGCTTTGCCAAGTCCAATAATTCCTGCGACATTTTCTGTCCCCGAGCGCATACCCTTTTCTTGCATCCCACCATAAAGAATTGGTGATATCTCCAATCCCGGTCTAAGGATGAGTGCACCTATACCTTTGGGTCCATAAAACTTATGTGCTGATATGCTTAACATATCCACATGATCATGAATCATGGATAAACGCTCATGACCCACCCATTGCACACCATCCACATGAAATAAAACACCTTGAGCATGACAAAGTTGGCCAATTAAAGCAATCTGTTGCATCGTGCCGATTTCATTGTTAGCTGCTATCAAGGTCACCAAAAGTGTATGTGAATCGATACTTGATTTCAATTGACCAATGTCAATCAACCCCTCATGATCGACCTTGCATTCACGAATTATATAGCCCTCTTTTTTTAATGCATCCAGCGTGTGTATGGTCGCATGGTGTTCAATCGGAGACGTGATGATGACTTTCTTGTCAGGATTTTTTTTTGCGTAACCCCGTATCGCTAAATTGGTTGCTTCTGTCCCACCTGATGTAAAAATAACACCTTGCGTATGCGTGTCAAATGCGTGAGCTAAACATTCACGCACTTCATTGATGGCACGTTTGACACTAACCCCCATCTGATGCATCGAGGAGGGATTGCCAAATTGATCGGTTAGATAAGGCATCATACTTTCTAAAACGTCATGATCCAATGGTGTTGTTGCAGCGTGATCAAGATAATAGGTTTTCATGCTTTCACCCCTTCTTCATGATTGAGCATGAGAGAATATCAGGTAAATCAATAAACTGACAATCCATAGGTAAATCTAGCATGTGATAACGCTGATCTTTTTTTAAATAATCGATGATGGGTTGAATCAAGTGTTGAATGGCGTATGATTGATGAATGATACATGGATCGGCATCGCGAAAAAGGTCAATCGATTTTTGACGGATGGCATCCATCGAGATCGGTAGATCCAGTGCTTTACCTTCATAAAGCACATGGCCATCGTGATTGAAAATAACAATTTTTGTTTTCATAGAACCTCCTAAATCATAAAAATCAAATAATAGATCAAGATGGCTAGAAAAACGAGTGCGTTGAATAACTTGATCCAGTGCAATTTTTCACGCATGAATGTTGAGATGGATACGATCGATTGTGTTTTCATTGCAACGAGTGTAATGATCATAAGTGGTAAGACAAAAATCAAGTTGTAAACAAGTAGTAAGAGTATTCCACGTCCTAAATGATCTGTAAAATGAATGAGATGCAAGATCGCTGTTAAGTAGGCTTGTCCAGTACATAAAAACTCCGTAAATGAAATGATCAATCCAATCGCAAATGTCACCACATAGATCATTTTGCTTCCTTCATCCATGGTTTTTGTAAACTTTTGCATCAATCTACGATTAAATTTTTGAATGCCGGATGGGAGTTGATTTTTAACCAAATTGTATTTTTGAAGCAAGGTGACAACAAAATCATAAAAATTGAGCAAAAATAGAAAAGCTGATAATCCAATAATCACCCAAGGCACGACACGAACAAGAAAAGCTAGAAATTGTAATCGATTCAAATATTGATAGAGCAGGGTACCAAACAGAAAATAACTGATAAAGATGGCTAGAATAAATGTTAAACTCACTTGAAGTAAGACACGCTTATTCTTGGTAAATCCAAGCATGGATATAAAAATTAACAGCATGGCAATCGCACACGGATTTACCCCATCAACAAAACCCAATAAGATAAAGTATACGAGTGAAAAATCGCTGGGTGGAGCATTCAATATGTCAGGCATGACTTCTGTTTGTGCCAAGGTTTGAATGGTTAAATCATCAATCGCTTGATTGATCGCTTGACGCCCCGTAAAGTAAGATTGTCCAACAAATAAAATAGGAACCGATGCACTGGTCTGTGGGACATCATATGTGAATTGATAATTTCGAAAAAGCTTGGTGTATGAGGGATCATCCTCAAGGATATATTTTGTTACAACAACATCTTGTGCATCCAAACGTTCGAAAGCAAGATCGTTTTCTTCTAGAGCTTGACAGACTTGACAAAAGCGAGAACCAAAATAGACCGCCTGTGCAGAAATTTCACTCGCTTGAAGATCAATTGGTCTAGCTTGGTATAGGAAACTCATCGTTAAAACCATGAAGATGATCACGTAATAGACAGTCTTTTTCATAATTACTCCTCTAAGTTGGGTTACTTCTATTATAGACGAGAAATGAAAATTCGTGAAAGTTTAAATGCGTTGAAGTGACCCGTTTTTTATGCTATGATTAAAATTTTTAGTTGATTTGTCATTTTTATGTACTAAGTCGATCAGAACGATAAAGTCGAAAAATAAAACTAGAACTTTCTAAAGTTCCAGTTTCTGTGATTGGAAGTGCTCACTTTTCGAGATTCCACTATTGATAATTCAAATTATGCGACCACGGAAGTCCAACTGGTACGACTTTTCGAATGAGCTTCTTTTCTTCAGCTGTCCATGATGGATTCACTTGTCCCGAAAAGACTAAAGCTAACAGATCCGAATCAGACAACGTATAGCGTTGATTGTTTAAAATTAATACATTTTCTTGTTCATATAACCATTCTATATTGAAATGATGTTTTTTTGCATATGCATTCAATGTCGCAAAAAATGATGGTTTATCAATGATTTTGAGTGTGGCTTGTTGGGTCATCTTTTGACCACGAACACTCATATGATGACGCAGTGAATCATGCTTTGGAATCATGATTTCAACTTGATTCTTTTGATGCTTTTGACAAATCTCTAATAGGCATGAAACAATCGAAGAACGATGTCCTGCATATTCTTTGATCTGCAGCACATTTTTTTCATGATGATCAATCGCAATCACATAAGCTTGTGGAATCCCTTCATGATAGATGATATAGATGGGATAATCTTGATAGGAATCAGGGTAAGTCTGTGCGATCAATAAATCGTGAAATTCCTCTCGGTCTCGGATATATCGAATAGGTTCAGTTTGATAGAGTTTATACATGATATCCTCTTCACCTTGATAGGGTCTAAGTTCACCGATGGTCTTTTCTTTTGGGACATACTGATAGCGATAAATTGCACCAACATCACGTGCACCAAACCGTTGATAGATACCTCTTCTTCCTGAGATGATGCAAAAATCAACATGATCTTGAAGCATCTTTGCTTCAGTTAACGCTAATAAACGCGTTGAAATACCTTGACCTCTGTATGCATCAAGGGTACACACAGCACCGATGGATGAAACACGAAAGAGTCCGCGATTTGAAATGATTTCTGTTGTATAATGATTAACTGCAGCAACCACTTCATCCTGGTCTTTTGCAATCATGATGCGTTCATTGTTCTGTTCATGAAAAAGACGAATAAACTGCTCTCGCATGTTAGGCTTAAAAACCTTGACTGCTAAATCTTGAACTTGCTTATTCTCCTGATTTTTCGCGTTTCTTAGTTCCATGTCTAATATCCTCATTAAATGCTTGATAATCTATCGTTTGCAGGGTTAATCGAGATTGTTCTGCAGCGAATGCTAAGAGGTGACCTTGTACGGCTATTTCTAAGTCATGACTCATGTCCCAGTCATATTTAAGTGCGTTTATAAAGCGCTTCATGACGCCATTATCACCGCCACCGTGACCACCATCTTGAACAGCAACATCCACATAGAAAACTTCTTTTCCAAAAGGTTTAATCTTGATCATAGGGTCATTCATATTTCCCCAAATTTCACCTTGAGTACCCATGATATGAAGGGTTCGTGTTATCTCATTGGTGAAAGCTGTCATCATAAAGTTTACTGTCACACCAGACTCAAAACGTATCATCACTGTTTGATGATCAACCACATTATTATCCGAGCGATAGACACAACGTCCATAAGGACCTTTTTTTAGTTTTTCTAAGATGGCATCATCAGATAAATCATTGGAGACAGGAAACTTCATCCAATCTGCTGCATTCAAGTAGACTTTAGGTGCATAGTAGAGACACGTCTGTTGATGTGGACATCCATCCATACAATAGTTTGGAACTCCGTCCATACTCTCTTTTCTAAAATAGGAGAGTTCACCAAAGGATGACACGTGCGTCGGCTTTTGATCGAGAAGATACGACAAAATGTCCATATCATGACACGATTTTGCAAGAATCATTGGACTTGCTGTATCACTATTTTTCCAATTTCCTCTGACATAACTGTGTGCTTGATGATAATAACCAACATTCTCTATATGGTCAATCGTTATGATATCACCAACATGTTTTTCATCAAGAACTCGTTTGAGTGTGTTGAAAAACGGAGAATATCTTAACACATGGGCAACCACCAATTTTCGTTTATAGAGAATGGCTTGTTTTTGTATTCTTAAAATATCGCTTGGTTTAATTGCCATCGGTTTTTCCAAGAAAACATGATAACCCAGTCTTAAAGCTTTGATCACTTGATCTGTGTGTTGACGGTCTTGTGTGCACACAAAAACCGCATCAGCAAATTTAGGCAATTTTAAAATATCAAGAGCATTTTCAAATTGAAATTCTTCTTCAATCTCATGCATCTTACTGAATGCTTCTCTTCGTTCTTGATCAGGATCTGCAACTGCGATAAACTTAATCTCTTCAGGATGTTTAAGTGCATACATACCATATGTTCCTAAACCTCGATTGCCTGCACCAAACAATATTGCACGAATCATGTTACCCCTCATTTCATGGTCTCTACTTTAAATTATAGCAATTTTTCATTCATTATTGTGCGTAAAATCATTAATCGATCTCGCTATGAGTACTTTGGTATCTTTATTCGTAGACATATTTGCAGGTGTTTATCTTTCATGAATCATCATTTGTTGATAATACGTTTGACAATGGATTGACCTGCTAAATGTCCGGTAGAAAAGGCAATGGTTAAATTAAATCCCCCAATGGGACCTTGTAGATCTGTCGTCTCACCAACAAAATATAATCCAGACATAGACTTAACCATCATCGATTGCGGATCCAATTCTTCAACAGAAAGACCTCCTGCATTGACAAAAGCTTTTTCGATCACCTCGACACGATCAATCTTCACCTGAAACTTTAAAATGATATCCAGTAATCTTTGATGATCTTTTTTGGAATATTCATTGATCTTTTTATTTACAAAACCCAAAAGATCTAAGATTTTTTTAGCTAGTCTTTTTGTCATCATATCTTCTAAGAATGACAAAATAGGCAAATTCTTTTGAACAGCATCTTCAAAGCGTTCGATCACTCTATTTTGTGGAAAATCAGTGATATTAAAATGAACTGTCACCGGTCCATGAACGATTTCCTCAGCAATCACTTCTGATGCATGCAAAACAGACGGTCCACTCAGTCCAAAATGTGTGAAAAGAACACCCCCAGGATAAGCTTGTTTTCTACCTTGAATGTATAGAACTGCATGTGATAGTGTCGTTCCTTGAAGATCGAGCAATTCCTTTTTGACATGTTCACTGTAGACATGTGTTTCAGCAGGTGTAAAAGGGATCGTCTTCAATCCAAGTGCTTCAGCAAATTTTATGCCATCCCCATTACTTCCTGTGGTCGGATATGCTTTAGAACCTGTTGCTACAATGACATGTTTTGCTTGATAGATACCTTGATCTGTAGACACAGTAAAATGTGTGCCATCATCGTTCAACTTGCGGACAGCTTCATTGTAATGAAGATGCTCTTTTTTTATATCACGAAGAAGTGCATCTAAAACACTTTGACTTTTTTGTGTCTCCGGAAAGTATTTTAAATCCTGTTCAAGGAGCAATCCAAGGCCACGTTCCTTAAAAAATTGAATGATGTCTTCGGGTCCAAAACGCTGAAGAGCGTGGTATAAAAAACGACGGTGTTTCATGTTTAAAGATTCAATAAAATCGTGGATCGACAAATTATTGGTAACATTACAACGTTTTCCACCCGTCAACAACAATTTTTTAGCAAGCTGATCATTTTTTTCAAGCAAGATGTAGTTGATATGGTTGTTCTCAAGAACATTCGCTGCCATTAATCCAGATGGTCCGCCACCAATAATAACCACATCATACATCATGGTCTTCACCATCAAGCATAAAGTTTACAGCCGCTCGGGCATGAATGTCTAGGGTATCTAAGCGATGAATTGAAAGATCTTCTTTCCGAATTAATAAAGGTAGTTCCGTGCATCCTAAAATAATCCCTTGAACATGCATCTTCTCAATCATTGATACGATTTTATCACGACTCTTTTGATCATAGATACCGACAATCAATTCGCGATAGATGATATGATGAATCATGTTTTGATCCTCTAAAGTAGGTACGACAACATCGATACCGAAAGGACGTAAACGTGAGGGGTATAAATCACTTTCCATCGTATAACGAGTTCCGATCAAACCGACTCGTGTGAAACCTAATGATTGAATGACTTTTGCAGTTTCATCTGCAATATGAATGAGTGGTAATTGTACTTCCTTTTTGATACGATCAGCAACAATATGTGTCGTATTTGCACAAAGCATCAACCCTTTTGCCCCTGACGATTTGAGTTTTAACCCTTCTTCAATCAAGCGTTTAGCCATATAGTCCCAATCTTGATGTTCTAAAGCATTCTCAAGTTCATCATAATCAAAGGAATACATATAGATTTGAGCTGAATGTGATTTTTTTAGTCGTTGATTGATGCCTTGATTAATCAATTGATAATAGATCAATGTGGATTCATAACTCATTCCACCGAGCATACCGAGTGCCTTCATCTTTGATCACCTTTAATCGTCATTTGAAGTGACCGCATGACATCAATTGCCTTTTGATGCAATGCATCATCAAAGCTTGCACATAAAGATTCATCGATGATGATTTCTGCTTCAGGACATGCTGCTTTTGCTAAAATGGCATTGGATATTACACACATGTTAGTCACAAGTCCAACCAATTCAATGACATCGTATTTCTTATCTTTTATATCAATCGCGAGATCAGGTGATCCAAAGCTATTTTTTTCATAAGACTTATCACGACTTTCTTTGAGTTGATCAACAGGTGTGTAAAGCTGATGGCCGTAGCTCCCCTTCTGACAATGCATGACTGGTAATTTTCGTCCTTCTTGCGTATTTAAGTAGTGCTGATCATGGGTATCATATGTAAAAATAACATCTTGATGATCATGATGGTAAGCTTGTATACGTTCTTCAATCCCTTGTGATAAATCTTTTGCTTTTGGAAAACCGAGTGAACCATCGACAAAATCATGTTGATAATCGATCACTAATAAGCATTTTTTCATGTTATACACCTCGTATTTTTTGTTTAACCCACGCTTCAAAAACCGTTTCAAAATCATCTTTTGGATCATTTTTTCTCTGAATAAATGCATCATGAGAAGGATAAATGGCTATTGCTTCAGTCAATCCTTGTTGTTTAAGCGAAGTGATATCGCCAGCAATCTGTCCGCAAATAGCCACAACAGGTATTTGTTTATTCACGTGGCGTAAAATCCCCATGATCGCTTTTCCCTTAGTTGTTTGATGATCGAGTTTCCCTTCACCTGTGATCACGACATCATAAGATTTGATGGTTGAAGAGAGATCATGCATGTCCCATAAGACATCAATTCCTGGCTTGATGGTTGCGTTGAATCCCATGATTAGTCCATAAGCTAGTCCACCAGCTGCACCTGTTCCTGGTTCGTTTTTGTATGTTTTGTGTATCACTTTTTCCATCATCGATGCATAATGCATCATGTTATGATCAAGTCGATATGCATCCTCTAGGGTTGCTCCCTTTTGTATCGAGAAAACCATAGATGCTCCATGGGGTCCAGTTAATGGACTATCGACATCTGTTAATATGGTCATATCGATATCGTTTAACAACGGATCAAGTTTCTTTGAATCGATAGCATGTATTCGATAGAGTGTTCCGCCTGTTGGGATAAATGCTTCATTGTTTTCATCCAAAAATCGCATACCACATGCAGCCAACATACCTGCACCACCATCATTGGTTGCACTACCTCCACAAGCAATAATCATATGTTTAACCCCATGATGCATGGCATCTATCATCAATTCACCCACGCCATAGGTCGTGGTCATATAGGGATTGAGATCGGGATATGCTAATTCATATCCAGCAGCTTGAGCCATTTCAATGATCGCTGTTTGTTGATCATCAGAGATGAGATAAGAGGACTGTACTTGATGAAAATGAGGTCCAGTCACATAACGTGTGATGCGATGTCCACCAACATGATGTTTAAAAGCATCCAGTGTACCCTCACCCCCATCAGCCATCACGATGCGTGTGCACATGGCATCATGATCATACCGCTTAATCACACGTTCCATGGATAATCCAATATCTTCACTTGTGAACGTTCCCTTAAAGCTATCAGGCATGATCAACCAACGCATCTTCTCACCTCAACCTCATTATAACAAAAAAACAATCATCGTGCAGATGATTGTATCCATCATGGTCGGGTAGACAGGATTTGAACCTGCGACCTCCTGGTCCCGAACCAGGCGCTCTACCAAGCTGAGCCACTACCCGTTATTTGTCAGCAAAAACATTATAGCATAATCACTTTAAAAAGAGACATCTCGATTGATTTCAAGATAAAAAAAGGAAGGTCAAATTTTTTTATGATGAATTTTCATTTCAGGCTTTCACTTATGCGTTTAATCCCTTATAATATTAACGTAGTTAAATAAATGCACAAAGAGGTGTCTTATGCGTATCGAATTTGATGAGAAGCTCGATTTTAGTGATGTCTTAATCCGTCCCAAACGGTCAACGCTTGCGTCTAGACGCGATGTCGACCTCAATCGTGAGTACATGTTTAAGCATAGCAAGCAATCCTGGAAAGGCATTCCCATCATGGCCTCGAATATGGATGGTGTTGGTACCATCGAGATGGCTCAAGAACTTCAAAAGCATGGTCTTTTTACATGTCTGGTTAAAAGTTATGATGAAGCAACCATCAATCAATATGCACCCACTCTCAATCCCAACCATTTTGCTGTTTCAACCGGAACATCAAAAGCTGATTTTGCTAATTTAAAACAAGTGTTGAAAAACAACCCAAACATTCAATTCATTTGTATTGATGTTGCTAATGGTTATTCTGAACACTTCGGAGATTTTGTTGAAGCCGTCAGAAAAGCCTATCCAAATCATGTCATCATTGCAGGCAATGTGGTTACAGCAGATATGACCCAAGAGCTTATTTTACGTGGTGCAGATATCGTGAAAGTGGGTATTGGTCCAGGTTCTGTCTGTACAACACGTATCCAAACAGGTGTAGGATATCCACAATTGTCAGCCATCATCGAGTGTGCAGACGCTGCCCATGGTTTAGGTGCACACATCATCAGCGATGGTGGTTGCACATGCCCAGGTGATGTCGCTAAGGCATTCGGTGCAGGTGCTGATTTTGTCATGCTCGGTGGCATGTTTGCTGGTCATATCGAAGGTGGTGGAGATGTGATCACCGAATATCATGACACACTACAACGTGATCAAAAGACCAATGAAACGATTTTTATTAAAAAACAATTCGTTGAGTTTTATGGCATGAGTTCTTCGACCGCGATGATTAAGCACCATGGTGAAGTTGCTGATTACAGAAGTTCTGAAGGTCGCACTGTAAAAATCCCCTTTAAGGGTCATGTTGAAACAACGGTAAAAGATATTTTAGGTGGAGTTCGTTCAACGTGTACGTATGTCGGTGCTCCAACGTTAAAGCAACTTTCAAAATGTACAACGTTCATCAAAGTTCATCGTCAATACAATGACGTTTTTGTCCGTGAAAAACATTAGACGGTAATACCGTCTTTTTTCTTGAATCAGATAAATCGTGGCATACGTTGGTATCATAACATGTTAAAATAGACATAAAGAAGGTGAACCCATGAAAAAAGTACTATTGACAATCTTTTTTCTATTACCACGCATCATCTCGTGCTTCTTACTTCTCATCCTTTTTTTGTTCGCCTTTGATGCATTTAACCAATCAGGTACATTTTTTGAACGATTGGTCGATTTTCTTTTTCAATTGATACCGTTCGCTTTAGGTCTTATCTTATTCATCGTATCAACGACACGTGAATGGGCAGGATCTGGTTTTGTTTTAATCGGTATACTTTACCAATTTTTCACCTTCACCGATCGTCCCATCACATCATTTTCTGAACGTGTCCCCTTATCGATTGCATTTTACAGTTTAGCCATCATGTGGATGATTCACTACATCTTTACACGTTTATACAAACAAGGAGATATTCATGGCATTTAACACATTCATCAAACAATACATCAAAAGACATCCTGTCAATGCCATTCTTTTGATGATCAACATCATTTTTCTTGTCGCAAGCTTACTGTTTTCTCTCTTTTTCCAAATCGATTTGGTTGCACTGGGTGCCATTCATCAATCATCGATTCTCGTCAATCACGAGTACTACCGTATCATCACGGCTATGTTTATCCATGCCAACATCTTACACTTCTTATCCAATATGGTCGTCCTCTATTATTTAGGAGGACACATGGAAAAATTGATTGGTCCACGAAAATATGCGTTGCTCTATCTTTCAGCAGGTTTAGCTTCATCACTCGTCGTCACTTTCTTCAGTACTGGATATACTGTTGGAGCATCAGGTGCTATATATGGTGTGATGGGTGGACTTTTTATGCTCACTATTCTGCGGAAATATTGGTTTCATCCAAAAGCCATATCATCGATTCAACAATTGATGGCTTTAAACTTAATATTGACTTTCGTCATCCCTAACATCAGTGTTATGGGACACTTAGGTGGTTTATTCATGGGTGTCATTCTATTTTTTTTCATGACACCAAAACACCCATATTTCTTTGATCAGCGCTTATAAATAGCACATTTATCATCCTTAGGGCACATATGAAACGCGAAAAAAAACGGAGCCACAAGCTCCGTTATTGATTTTCATCGCGTTCTTCATCGATGACGTAATGTCTTATCTTACTACGAATCGATCCTTTTGAATAAATCACAGATGATTTAGGTGGAAAGAAGATGGTATTGATAATGGGTATTAAAAGAAACATAATCCATGTCGGGTGCCAAATCTTTGTAATCAATCCAATGGCAATGTAGGCTGCTGAGATGACGATACCCACGGCTTTTCGCATGGTGATTTTCCGCTCAACAATCATGTTGACTAACGGTACAGAAAGGAAGATGAGCCATGTTGGGTGCCATACATCAAAACCAAATCCAACCCATAAGAAGATAGCTAAAGCGACGATGGGCATGATTTCAGATAATCTTTTCCAAGGATGACTGCTCAACAAAATCCAGCTGATCGGAATCAAGAAAAAGAAACTTGCTCCCAGTTCCCAGTTTTCTAGATATAGTCCAGAAAAGAGAAATAACAATAAACTGATTAAAGGCATTGCAGCAATAATTCGACGATTCATCATATCACTCCTTATTTCACTTTTTTATTATAACATAGCACGATAGACATGATGCATTCACATTTTTTTTCATTGTTTAAGCGTGATGTTTAAACCTTGTTTCATTGCATTCCATAACAACTTGCTATATAATGCAAGTAGAGAGAATCAAAGGAGGACTATCCATGAGTGAAAAATTGAAGTATGGTTATGGTTGGGTGCTTAAATTTATATTGGCAGCCATTTTAGTGGGCATAGGCATTTACATGATCTTTGCCAATGAAGTTGTTTATACGATCACCGGTGTCGCTATTGTAGCTTTTTCAATTTTCAGAGTTGTTCCTTTGATGAAATCCCTCAATCGCGAAGTTCTTCGTACCATTAATCTGATCGAAATCATTTTTGATACCCTCATCGGTGGTGTCATGATCTATATCGCTCTAACACGAGATTTAGAAAATGAAGCTATTTGGGGATACATCTATCGTTACGCTTTAGCTTTCTTCTTCTATGCGCGCGGTCTTGTCTTCTTTAATTCCGTGGTTTTCTTTGGTGAAAAGACAGAAATTCCCAAGTTTTGGGTACATATCGCAGCACTCACATTAGGTGCCGTCATTGCAGTTCTTCCTGGATTTGATTATGGTTCAGTAGGTATCTTCTTACTTTTCATTTCTGTTATAGGTGCAGCTTATCTCGGTTATGATGGCTTTGGTGGCTACAAGAAATATAGAGAATATGCCAAGACACTTAATGAAGGTAAAACCAAAGACAAACAAAAACCTGTCGAAGAAGAAAAACGCCCCATTTTAGATAAAGAAGAAGAAAAACGTCCTTACGTGAATTAATCCTTATTGATCAAGAAAATGCCGAGATTTCGGCATTTTTTTTAAGCTTTTTTTCCTTTTACTGTCTTGATCCACGTTACAATCAAATCGATGGATACCATGATGCTGATGAAGACGGTAAATCCTGTAACACCCGATTCAAAATGCCCTTGAACCGCTGAAGCAGAGAGATCAAGATACATACCAATCCGTGCAAATGCTTCATATAATATTAAGCCTTCTGTATGAATAAAGATGAGGAATAAAACGGTTGATAATATTTGATGAGCGGTATAGACGGAAGCCAAGCCGATACGCCATTCTCCATAGTTAACTTTGAGCAAACTCACAACAAAGCCAATAACCGCACTGATGATGAAAAAGACGATGAATTGATTGGTGATTTGACTATTAAAGATTTGGACGACGAGTTCTCCATCTTCATAGATACCGATCAAATGAATATAGCGGATCAAGAAAACAAGAAATATGGCTGAAAATGCAGTGCCTAAGACCAAGCCAACAACCGATTCAACTCGCGAGATTTTCGTTGTATTCGGTTTGGGTAGGTCGGGTAAATCGGAGAGTTTCCATTCTGGCCATTTTTTATTTCGTGTGGCATATTCAATACCCCAAAAAACCAAGGTTACCCATGTAAAAGCGCTGACGAATGCTGAAAATGACTTGGAAACAATTTTAGCGAAGACTTCGACAATTCCACCAAAAACACTTTGAGCATCGACATTCATGATGGCATCGATGGTACCAAAGACTAAAGTTACAGATAAAAAGATAATGGAGACAATCTTTAGAACCTGTAAGTAATCATCATAGAAAAGCGGTGAAACCACATAACGATCTTGCCCACGATAATTTTTTGCCAATTCTCTCGGATGACCTAAATCATGTAAAACACGATCGATTTCTTCATCGCTTGGTTTTTCACTCATCATGTCACGGATATTCGCGCCAAGTTCTTCTTTAACTTCTTCACGCATATTTTCTGGTAAGCGTTTTGTTACAGCATAGATGTAACGTTCAATGATATTTTTCATCATGATTCCTCCCTCATCAGCTTGTTCATATCGCTGACAATGTTTTTCCATTCTTCCATCAATTTTCGATAGACTGATAAGCCTTCATCAGACAATCGATAATACTTTCTAGGTCTTGACTCGGATGTGTCCCATTCACTGATCAATAATCCTTGAGCTTCAAGTCGACGCATAAGAGGATACAAAGTTCCCGCTTCAATCATAACGCCTTTCTCTTCTAAAGCTTGTAGTAAGGAATAGCCATATTGATTATGCTTGAGTTGACTTAAAACGGATAGCACTTGAGTCCCACGTTTAAGTTCTAAAACCATGTTGCTATATTGGATGTTGTCCATATCATCACTCCTCGAATGTTATTATACTGTATGCCATACACTATTGTCAATAGATTACTATTATTTTTTTGTTATTATTTTATTTTAATTAAACATGA
>DIKN01000129.1:30661-61483 GCA_002424575.1 Acholeplasmataceae bacterium UBA5617
ATGTTTTCGAAAGTTGCGATGGATTATGTCAGCCCTATCGGTCTGATCGCCTATCGTTTTTTAATCGCATTTTTGATGTTCGAAATATTAAGATGGACAAAAGTTGTTAAAATACGCTTTGAAAAGAAACACATGAAAGATCTCTTTTTAGTTGCGTTATTTCAGCCTATCCTTTATTTTTTGACTGAGACCTATGGACTTAAACTCACAACAAGCGGCGAGGCAGGTCTCATGATTGCGATGATTCCTATTTTTGTAACCTTGCTTAGTTCAATCATTCTTAAAGAAAAACCACGCCCTATTCAGATACTTTTCATCTTACTCTCCGTATCAGGTGTTTTATTGATTCAGATTTTCAAAGTTCAAGATGGGTTTGCTTTTGAAACATGGGGTTATCTTCTTTTACTCGGTGCTGTCTTGTCCGCTGCGCTTTTCAATATTGCATCACGAAACGCCTCAAAGCAATTAAAACCCTACGAGATTACGTATTTTATGATGCTCTATGGTGCCGTGATTTTCAATATTCTTTATATCATCAAATTGCTCAGTGAAGGACGCATCACCCATTACATCACCAATCTGTATCACCTTGAACTCATCTTTCCGATTCTCTATTTGGGTATCGTTGCTTCGATTGGTGGATTCTTCTTGGTCAATTTTGCGCTGAGTCAAGCTCCTGCACACATCACATCGATTTATTCAAATCTTTCCACAATAGTCGCCATTATTGCGGGTGCTTTACTCCTTCATGAGCGACTTGAGTTTTATCATTTGATTGGCAGTATCATGATCATCACAGGCGTTTATGGCACTGTCAGTTTCCGCCGTCATCACGAAAAAATACGTGCGTTGAAGCACGATTAAAGGAGGATTTTTATGAGTTATGTTGCATATCAAAAACCAAACCATCCGGTGGTCACATTGAAAGTCAAAAATATGGGAACGATTCTAATCGAATTGTTTCCTGAAGTTGCCCCAAATACCGTTCATAACTTCATCGCTTTAGCCAACAGAAAGTATTATGATGGGTTAACCTTCCACCGCATTATTCCAAATTTCATGATTCAGGGAGGATGGGGGAAAGAAACACTTCGCCCAATCAAAGGTGAATTTTCTTCCAACGGTTTCCCCAATGATCTTCGCCATACCAGAGGTGTCATTTCCATGGCACGCACAAGTGACCCCAACTCGCAGACGTCTCAATTTTTTATCATGCATCAAAAATCACCCCATTTGGATGGTCAATATGCAGGATTTGGTGGCGTCATTTCCGGGATGGAGGTTGTTGATCAGATCGTCAATCAACCTCGCGATCACCAAGACCGTCCCTACCAAGATATCGTGATTGAATCCCTTGTTGTCGATCTCAAAGGCCAAACTTATCCAAAACCTATCACCCTTTAGCATGTGCACTCGCACATGCTTTTTCTTTTTACCTTAAGATTTTTTGAACGTCTTCACGTCATTCTTACATCCTGTTTTTGTCGAAAACGTTTACGTTTAAAATGAGTCTAAATTGACATTTTTTCAGAGAACACTTTCACGACGAAAACACTTTTTTTCCTCTTTTCTTTTTCTTTTTTCTTGATATAATGATGGCACAAAGGAGGTTGAAAACCATGGAAGAATACAAAATCTATCGTCATATTTTATGCATCGATCTCAAAAGTTTCTATGCATCAGTGGAATGTGCGCTTTTAGGTTTAGACCCCTTTACTACACCCCTCGTGGTCGCGGATAAATCAAGAGGAAATGGGTCGATTGTGCTTGCGGTTTCACCTTACTTAAAGACACTTGGTGTTCCCAGTCGATGCCGCATTCATGAAATTCCACCCGATTTACCGATTATTTTTCAAAAACCTCGGATGGAGACTTATCTGGAGTATTCTACCAAGATTATTGAAATCTATTTACGCTTTATTTCTGAAGATGATCTATACGTCTATTCCATCGATGAAGCCTTCTTGGATGTGACAGAATACTTGACTTATTATCAAAAAACCGATGTTGAAATGGCTAAAATGATCTTAAAAGCAATCTATGATGAGACTAAACTCTATGCGACATGCGGCGTGGGTCAAAACATGTTGATGGCGAAACTTGCGCTTGACATTGAATCTAAAAAAGCACCTGATTTTATTGCCAAATGGACATATGATGATATTCCTACTAAGTTGTGGCCCATCACACCTCTTTCAGAAATGTGGGGTATTGGTCATAACATGGAGCGCAATCTCAACCGTTTAGGTTTAAATACCATCGGTGACATCGCGCATTATCGTCCTGAAACACTTAAACGTATTTTTGGTATTTTAGGTGAAGAGCTCTACTACCATACCCATGGATTAGATATGAGTATGATTCAGCAAAAACAAACGATACGTGCTGCGAGCAAGAGCTATGGATCAGGACAAACGCTTTTCCATGATTATTATCCCCCTGATGTTTTTCAGATTATCATCGAAATGGTCGACGATGTCACAAGACGTCTACGCTTGCATCGAAAAGTGGCACGTACCGTGCATTTTGGTATCGCCTACAGCAAGGAAGTCGGTGGTGGCTTCGGTCGCCAAATCACGCTAGATCAGCCCACATCCAATGCATCCGTGATTTATGAAACCTGTTTAAGACTTTTTCGCACCCATTATGAAGATGAACCTATCCGGCGTGTTCACGTCAGTGTTGGCAATCTTTCAGATCAACACGTCTACCAGTTCTCACTTTTTGAAGATGTTGATCGGCTGATGAAAGAACATCAACTTCACGAAGCGATGGATGATATCAAGTTTAAATTTGGTAAAAACAGCATCAATCGCGCATCCAGTGAATTGGAATCCTCAACCATCAAAGCACGCAACAGCATGATCGGTGGTCACCATGCCTAATACATATGTTGATCGCGGTATCATCAAGTGGGCACCCTTTGATGCCTTGGTGGGATATGGTGCTATGATTCGGGAATTGAAAATTCGTTTAGGTAAACAGGATAAACCCTTGCTCAGCGACGATCAGTTTGAAGAGCTTAATCGAAAACTTCATCTGGCTTGCCAACAAAACTTAGAGGTCTCCATTTCCTATTTTTATGAGGGTTATATTCGCAATACCGTGGGCTCCATTAAAAAAATGGATTGGATTGGACAGTGGATTATTTTGATGCCCTTTGAAAAAATAAAAGCATCTGACATCATCGATATAAACTTCTAAAAGATGGGTCTATGACCCTTCTTTTTGTTGTATAATGAGAGTGATACTGCGAAGGAGATTTCATCATGCGTCGATTCATCATGTCAGGGGCACTGCTCACCCTTTTGATAACACCACTGTTTATTTTACGTCTCACGTTAACATCGTCTTATCCTCATGCGGCGATGGTGATCACCTGGGTCCTTTTTTCATTGTCATGTCTCGGATGGGTGATTTGGATGATCCTTGATCGAAAAACGCTCATGTCATCCTTTCATGAAGCGAGACCCCTTTATGGTGTTGCAGGTATACTTCTCTTCATGGAAATTTTACTCATGATAAAACAAGGATCCATCATCACGATGACCTATCCATTTGGCGTTCTAATCAGTTTATATGTTTGGTTAATTCTTGGACAGCTTCTTTCACCTCGAGTGGTGAAATGGTACGGTCTTGTAACGTTGGTCATTTTTGCATCATACGTGATTGGACAAGATGTTTATGTTCGCATTTTTCACGATTATTTCAGTTTTAAAGAAGCACTAACCCTTCGTGAAGGCATTGAATCCGGCGAAAGTATGTATCGTTTTAGTTGGATACATCCAACCATCTTCATCGTGATGATTGTATCCATCCTATGGTTTTTAAAAGCATTAAAAACGTTTCCCATTAAACGATCCATGATCACTTTCAAGCGATATTTTTTGATTTTGCTTATGCTTTTTATCATGCTTTTCTATCATGCTCACTATCCGACATCACAACAGACTAACTTTACTTCAGATCTCTATCTTTATCGTTCGGTTTTTTCAAGAAAAGATGTTGCACGACACTTCGGATTTTTCCATCTGATGGGACGAGATATTGTTGACACCCTCACACCTCCACTGTCATTGAGACGTGATGAAGCCTTGATTGATGCATACATCGAACGTCATCCATCTTCGATCAGCAACCATGCATATGTCAATCTGTTTGAAGGTAAAAATCTCATCTTCATTCTTGCAGAATCCTATGATGAGATTGCTTTAGATCCGATACTCACACCCAATCTCTACCAACTTCGTGCGGAATCCCTGACCTTTGATCGTCATTTCACACCTGTGTTTCAACGAACCACGAGTGATACAGAATTTATCTTTAATACAGGATTAATTCCTTCCATTGAAGATGGTCCTACCGTGACCGTTTTCAAAAACAACACGTATACGCAATCACTTGCCAATCGTTTTAAAAACAAAGGATATCTCACCCAAGCTTTCCACGGAAATTATAAAGAGTTCTATGGACGCCATATCATCTATAAAAACTATGGATATGATGCTTTTTATGGTCGTGATGAACTCCAACTATCACCTGAAGATGGACGATTTGATACACGGTTTTTCAATGCAGCTCGTGATATGATCATTCCTGATGAAGGTTTATTTATGAGTTTTATCATTACCTTTTCAGGACATTCGCCGTACACTGAAAGTCATGTGATTGGCAATTCACATTTGAATCAAGTTCTTACATTATATCCTGATGATGAGCTTACATTAAATTACTACCGCGCAACGCAAATAGAACTCGATTTGATGGTGGGTGCGCTCATGGATAGTCTTGATGAAAAGGGACGTTTAGACGATACCGTAATTCTTATTTCTGGCGATCATTATCCCTATACCATGCCACAAGAAGTCTATGAAAATGCAACTGGAATCACTGAACTTCATTTAAAACACCACGGAAATCTTTATCTCTGGTCGCGCGGTATCGCGCCTGTTTCGATCAACAAGATGACCACATCTTTTGATATTTTACCAACACTAGATGTCCTCTTTGGTTTATCTGATACATTACCCTTCAGTTTAGGTCATGATATGTTTAACTCTGAAGTGACACCAGTACTATACAAAGATTACGCCTACTATGATGGTCATGCTTATGTTCGTTTAACCGATTTAAGTGCAACCTCTGATCAAGCGCATGATATGGCTGAACTCTACTTAATCATGAAAAAAATACTGCGTAACAATTATTATCGAAAGGATTGCACATGAACATTTTAATTGCAGGTGGAACGGGACTATTGGGATCTAAAGCTGCAGACATCATGCTTGGTGAAGGACACAACGTTCACGCTATTGCACTCCCGCCTGTTCCAAGCACGTTGAATCTTCCAAAAAACATTGTCATTCATCTTTTGGATTTCAATACCATGAGTGATGAAAACTGTGATCTCATCATGAAAGGGATGGATGCTTTTGTTTTTGCTGCTGGTGTCGATGAGCGTATCGAATTTGTAGCTCCCGTGATGGATGCATATGAGCGTTATAACATTCAACCCTTAATCAAGTTATTATCATCTGCTAAACGCATGGGTGTTCAAAAAGCGGTTATATTAGGGAGTTATTTTGCACATTTTGCCAAAATATGGCCACATCTAAACCTTGAAAATCATCACCCTTACATCAAAAGTCGTATCCGTCAAGAAGAGGTTGCATTCTCTTTTGCTGATGAAAAATTTCATGTCAACGTTCTTGAGCTTCCCTACATTTTTGGTCCTCAAGAAGGGCGAAAACCTGTTTGGTCGACGTTTATCGATCGCTTTGAAAAGCCGCGAACCATCTTTTTCCCTAAAGGCGGTACAACCATGATGACAACACGTCAAGTGGGGTATGCCATCTATCACTGTATACTCTATGGCAGACAAAAAACAGCATATCCACTCGGTTATGTGAACATGACATGGAAAAAACTCATCCCTCTCGTTTTAGAAGGCATGAACATGGAAAAGCCTGTGATGACCATTCCCAATTGGATGACTCATCTTGCTTTTTTAATGATGAAAAAAGGATATGAACAAAAAGGGATTGAGCCTGGGCTCAATCCACGATATTTTGCAAAACTCATGACATCTTATGCTTATATCGATCCAACGTTATCCGATGATTTGAGAATACCCGATGATGATATCAAGCAAGCGATCCTAGCATCCATCAGTTATGCTTATCGGATTAAGCATGAACATCTCGATGTTCTCGATATGAAAACGCATTAATTACGATTTCATAATTTTGGGCATTTCAGTCAACGTAAAGTTTGCTGAGTTAATGCGATAAGTGTTTGTTCCATCACCCTCGATTTGCTCAGGGTTGGTGAAATAAAGTTCACTATTCCCTTTAACCTTCACACCTAATAAGCTGGTAATGTTGATGTAGATTTTAATCTTTGTAAAGTTATTGATTTGATTAGGGTTATAAAAGACCGAATTCTTTTTCATGATCAGGTTGATGATCACATTGTTACGTTTTGTATGTTCATTATAGAGTAGAAACGCACGGGATTCTGGTTCACTCGGTGGCGTAAAAAATTCGTAATTAACACCTTCACGTTCAAACCGAAGCTTATCAAATGTAATCGACGAAATGATTTTCCCTTCGATGACTCGAAATGGAATTTTGATGGAAACAAAGGAATAATTTTGCGGGTTTTCGTAGATATCCATCTCTGAAAGACCATCTTCAATCATATGAAACATCATGCTTTTTCTTTCAAGTACACGTTGAATGTAACGTGTGGATTCACCGTAAATGAGCATGCGATCCATAAATTCAATAATCGAATAATTGGATGATGCAAATTGAAGTTCTCTAAAGAGTTCTGCACGGCGATTGGTGTCATCATTGATTTTAACAACGGTTCGGTTATGCAAAAGGATTAACAAACTAAAAAGCATCGACGATAAAAACGATGCAAACGCGACAAATACGGTTGCAACACGTATCCCGATGACATTAAACATTTGATCGAGTTCATCGCCAAAGAGTAACATCAAAAACGTCAAGAAGAACACCGTTGATCCAGCGATTCCGATGACGAGTATAATGATATTTCTTTCTTTCTTCACGTTAAAATCAACACCTTTACAAGACCTTGTTTCATTATTATAGCATTAAATAGGTTAAATATGTCAAGTATCTGATTCAACTTCATCAACTTGACTTCAAAGCGTTTTCACGTTATAATGAAAATAGAATTTAATGATCGCCAGAGACGAAGAGCGAAGTCATGAAAGTGCCCATCTAATGCATTTGTGATTTTGCTATTTCTTTTATGTAAGGAGGTTTATGCATGCTTCATAATCAACGCGTTATTCCTGCCATCAGTAATCATCAAGAGTTGCGTGCATTCTTAGCAACCGACCTTACCTACGGCATTTTAATGAATTTCCAATTGGCTCAACTTCCAGAACTTGTACTTGAGATGAAAAATCAACTCAAGAAAGTTCTCATTCATTCTGAGTTAATCAAAGGGCTTTCTCCCGATGAATATGGGGCTATTTACTTAATTCAAGCCTTGAAGGTGGATGGTATCATCTCAAGTAAACCTAAGGTGATTGAGATTTGTAAGAAAAGAAAAGTGATAGGGATATTGCGCTTCTTCTTAAAAGACTCCATATCACTTGAACAGAGTCTTGAAGTCGCAATCAAAGCTGAACCCGATTACCTTGAAGTTCTACCTGCACTATCGACTGACATCATCCCAGAAATTAAATCTCGCATGCATTGTGATATTTTAATGGGTGGTCTTATTCGGACCAAAGAACATATCAAAGCTTGCTTAAATGCAGGTGCAGTTGCTGTGACAACAAGTAATCCCAAATTTTGGAATTTCTAAAAAGTTAATCAAAATAAGAGTATAGAGAGAAAAAAGTGAGCATTCATCTTTTTTCTCTTTTCATTTTAGGAGGTTTTTATGTACGATTATATCATTATAGGTTCTGGCATTGTCGGATCATTGATTGCACGTGAGTTATCAAAGTATGATGTTTCTATCATGGTCTTCGATAAAGAAAACGATTTTGCATCCCATCAAACCACTGCGAATAGTGCCATTATTCACTCGGGGCATGATCCAAAAGAGGGAACCCTCAAAGCACGATTATGTGTTGAAGGGAACAGACTTTACGATCAACTTGAGAAAGAATTAGAGATTCCTCTGCTTCGAACGGGTGCTTTTGTTGTTGCGCATGGACCAAAAGAGGAAAAAATGCTTGAAGAGTTGTATGATCGAGCACATAACAATGGTGTTCCTGATGTTCACTTTTTGGATCCTGAAGACATTTTTAAACAAGAACCGCGTTTAATCAAAACGATTACGAAAGTTTTGTCTTTACCTTCAACCAAGGTGACTTACCCATGGGAAGTTGCTTTTGCCTCTCTTGAAAATGCCGTCAAAAATGGTGCTTCCATCAGACGAAACAGTCACGTGGTCGCTATCACAAAAGATCGGGATCATTTTCTTGTCGAATTAAAGGATGGTACATCTTGGCAAACAAAACGAATCATCAATGCATCAGGTGTGATGAGTGATATCGTCGCTTCTTTGCTCGACAAGGATGTTCAATTTCAAATCATCCCGCGGCGTGGTGAATATATGGTGCTCGATCGAAGAGTCAAAGATACTTTCCATCATGTGATTTATCCACTGCCAACATCCAGAGGTAAAGGAGTCCTCATTGTCCCTCAAGTTCACGGCAATATTCTTCTTGGTCCAACCTCTGAAGTGATAGATGACCGTGAAGATGCTTCAACGACGAAAGAAGGCATTCTCTACATCAAAGAACAACTTCATTATCTTTCAGATCAGATTCCTTTCGAATGGACGATTCGCGGTTTTGCAGGTGTGCGCGCAACATCGACATATGACGATTTTTATATTCAAGAATCAAAGTACTATCCTGGATTTTACCATGTTGCTGGTATCGATTCTCCTGGTTTAACCTCAGCGCCTGCCATCGCACGATATCTTGTTGAAGAAGTCATTAAAATCAATCAACCCAAGAAAATCAATTATGATCCGATCCGTCAAAAGAAACTTTTCTTCAATCAACTCTCAGAAGATGAAAAGAGCATACGTGTAAAAGATTGTCCCTCACATGGTCGCATCGTATGCAAATGTGAGAAAATCACCGAGCAAGATATCATCGAATCGATCCACGGACCACTTGGAAATGATACCGTTAAAGGTATAAAGAAACGCGCGCGTGCGGGAAGTGGATTGTGTCAAGGTGGTTATTGTGAAAGTATGGTTCTTCAAATCATCGCCAAGGAAACGAACAAACCTCTTTCGACCATTAATTATGATGGAGAGCATACCCCTATATTAGTGAAGGAGACAAAGACACATGAACATGATTGATCTCGCCATCATCGGTGGTGGTGCAGCTGGACTCGCTGCTGCACTTTCAGCACATGATGAAAAAATAAATATTGTTCTCATCGAACGTGACCCACAATTAGGGGGCATTCTGAATCAATGCATTCATAATGGTTTTGGTCTTCATCAGTTTAAAGAAGAACTCACAGGACCGGAATATGCACATCGTTTTATTGAAGCCTTAAAGGAAAAAGGCATTTCGGTGATGCTTGAATCCACCGTTTTAGATATTCAAAAGAAAGAGCATTTTGAATTGATTCTGAGCAGTCCAATCCAAGGCTATCAACATCTTCAAGCTCGCGCGGTCATCCTTGCGACTGGTTGTTATGAACGCACAAGAGGTTCGGTGCTCATACCGGGTACACGACCTAAAGGTATCATGCCTGCAGGAAGCGCGCAACGCTATTTGAATATGGAAGGTTATCTCGTTGGACAACGCGTCTTTATTCTCGGAAGTGGTGACATCGGTCTGATCATGGCTAGACGCATGACCCTTGAAGGTGCAAAGGTTTTAGGGGTTGCTGAAATTATGCCCTACTCTAACGGTTTGACGCGTAACATCGTTCAATGCTTGCATGACTTTGATATTCCATTATATCTCTCGCATACGGTAACAAACATCAAAGGCAAAGACACACTTGAAGCCATCACCATTCAAGCAGTTGACCACCGTTTTGAACCCATTGCAGGTACAGAAAAAACATTTGAAGTCGATACGCTTCTTCTATCCATCGGATTAATCCCAGATGTTGCCCTTTTTGATGGACTCAATATGAAAAAAAGCCCAGTCACAAAAAGTGCATATGTTGATCAACATTACATGACAAATATTGAGGGTCTATTTGTATGTGGCAATGCGCTTCATGTTCATGATCTTGTGGATTGGGTCAGTGATGAAGGTCAAAAAGCTGGATATCATGCCAAAAAATACGTGTTGTCGTCTCAAAATCAAGAAAAAGATGATCAAGTGATTACACTCGGCGATCATGTGCGTTATGTAGTCCCCCATCATATCGATATGAATCATCTCACTGAGCCTTTAACGTTATCTTTTCGAGTAACAAAGAAGATGACATCTGCGATGCTTCAGGTCTATCAGGATGGAGCGATCATTTTTCAGCGGAAATCAGCCTATTTAGCTCCTGCAGAAATGGAATCAATCACCCTTAAACCTGATCAGTTGAAATCAAAAAATCCCATTCGTTTGCATGTGGAGGAACTTATATGAAAGAACTTATTTGCATCGTTTGTCCGGTTGGATGTCACATCACCGTCGATGATGAACACCATATCGCTGGCAATAAATGTCCACGTGGTTTCACTTATGCAACCACAGAACTGACAAATCCAAAACGTATGTTGACAACCACTGTAAAAACCATCTTCAAGGATGTTCCACGTCTATCCGTAAAATCTAAAGAACCACTCCCCAAAGGATGTCTTTTTGACATAATGTCTGAACTAGATCATCTTGTGATCACAAAACATGTTAAAATAGGAGATATCATCGTATCCAACATTCATGGCACAGGTGTTGATATGATTGCAACCAAATCAACCTATCTTGAACAACCAGAAGGAGGACTTCATGAAATACATCCTATCGATTGACCAAGGGACAACAAGTACACGTGCGATTATCTTTGATCATGCATCAAACATCATCGCGATGGCCAGTGAAAATATCACACAAATCTATCCAAACCCTGGATGGGTTGAGCATTCTCCCAATCAAATATGGGTGAGTGTTCTCGCTGTCATGGCACGTGTCTTACTTGAAGCAAAACTCAAACCTCAAGATATTCAAGCGATTGGTATCACCAATCAGCGTGAGACAACTGTCGTTTGGGACAAACAAACAGGTCAACCCATTTATAATGCTATCGTTTGGCAATCAAGACAAACATCATCCATATGTGATGCGTTGAATGCTCAAGGATACGCCTCTTTATTTAAAGAAAAAACAGGATTGTTGATTGATGCCTATTTTTCAGCGACCAAAATCAAATGGATTTTAGATCATGTTGAAGGTGCACGTGATAAAGCAAATCGTGGTGAGCTCATGTTTGGAACCATCGATACATGGCTTGTCTATAAACTGTCTGGAGAAAAAATTCATGTCACCGACTACACCAACGCATCACGTACACTGCTTTATAATATTCATGAATTAACATGGGATCAAACTTTATGCCATCTTTTAGACATTCCAATGTCAATGTTACCTGAGGTTAAATCGAGTTCCGAAGTCTATGGATTAACTGCACCTCACCACTTCTTTGGTCGAAAAGTTCCAATCGCCGGCATGGCAGGAGATCAACAAGCTGCATTATTTGGTCAAGCATGTTTTGAAAAAGGTATGGTGAAAAACACATACGGTACAGGATGTTTCATGCTCATGAATACGGGAGAACAACCCATCGTTTCTGAACACGGATTGCTCACGACAATTGCATGGGGTCTTGATCAAAAGATTACTTACGCGCTTGAAGGCAGCGTGTTTGTCGCAGGTTCATCCGTACAATGGTTAAGAGATGGCATCAAACTTATCGAATCCGCATCAGAAACTGAAACGCTCGCGAACACTTTATCATCAAATGAAGGTGTTTATCTTGTTCCAGCATTTGTTGGACTTGGAACACCCTATTGGGATTCAGATGCCAGAGGTGCACTTTTTGGGTTGACTCGAGGAACAACCAAAGCACACATCACGCGTGCTGTTCTTGAAGCCATCTGCTATCAATCCATGGATGTACTCCGAGCGATGGAGGAAGATACTAAACTTCCTATCACCTCTTTTAAAGTTGATGGTGGTGCAACCGTGAATCGTTTTCTTATGCAATTTCAATCCGATATTTTAAACCTTCGCGTCGATCAACCGAAAGTTTTAGAAACAACAGCGCTAGGTGCGGCTTATTTAGCTGGATTAGCAACCGGATATTGGAAATCAAAGGATGACATCAAAAATTCGTGGCAGCTCGCCCATTCTTATCACCCGCAAATGAACGATCAAATACGCCAATCATTGATTAAAGGCTGGCGTGTTGCTGTTCATTCAGCGCGACAATTTAAACTCAAATAACTCATAATGAAGACAAGATGTGCATTTCAAGGTACAATAGTGTCATAAGGAGGTCTTGATGATGTTACATTTTGTTGCTGATTATTCGGAATTACAACGTGATTTTCGCAAACGTGTCGTGATTGAAGATACACCCATTATGCTCACTTTACTTGCTGATAAAGTCTACGCCATCCAGGATAAATGTTCTCACCTTGGTGCATCTTTATCGAAAGGTATTCATCAAGAACAACAGGTACAATGTCGATTGCACGGTGCAATCTTCGATATCCAATCAGGCGATGTGGTAGAAAAAGCACACATTGGTTTTATTAAAATGCCTACCAAAAAACTAAAAACCTTCAAGACGGAGGTCAAAGAAGGTAAGATTTTTCTCGAAATATGAGGACATTTGATGTCCTTTTTTTTATTGGTCAATCATAGAATTGTTGTCAATTCACGGGCACTTTTTCGTAGTTTTGGTTCCATTTTCAATGCTGGATAGCCCACCATCACGAGAGCTACAATGAGCTCATCACTTTGGATATGGAGTGATTCTTTGAATTTATCTGATTCCATATATTTGGGGGTTTTCCAAAAACTTCCCATTTTTTCTTCTTCTAAAAGAAGCAAAAAATTTTGAATAACCGCTGCAGAAGCTTGTAAATCTTCGAGATCATCCACTAAAATGGGATTTTTTTTCATAACGAAGATGACAACGGCAGGTGCACTCATAACCTTCATTAAGACGCTTTTGTGATCTTCACGATCGGATTCTTTGATCGTTTGAAGATAAGCTGATACCCAACCGTCTTTTCCTTCACCTTCGAGAATGATAAAACGCCAAGGTTGTCTCATTTTATGATTTGGTGCATATACGGCGACATCCAATAAATCGATTAAATGTTGTGGATTTACCCATTGGGATGCAAACTTGCTGGTACTTACACGTGAGCGTATGACTTCACGTAGTGACATTGATAACAACTCCTCTCACCTTTATGATACACACAAAGGCGCAAATTAACAAAAGAGATGATTGGATTTGTTGCGTAAAAAATAAAATAATGTTGTTAGATGATTTTTTTGGGATGCAAAGATTGTCCGTCATGCTCTTGCGTGATTTTATCACGGATCATATCTAAAATTGCAGTGACGAGCATAAAAAGTAAAGCCATGATTAATGCCGTATGTAGTGCAAAATTCACCAGTACAATCAAAATGAAGATAAGCCCAATCGTCAAATAAGCGTATCTAATCCATTGTGATAGACGTGGTTTACAAACACGAATTGTTTCAACCGTGTCTGTTTGTAGCATCATGATAAAAATGATGAAGAGACTATAACCAATCATACCACCATACTGAAAGAGCAATGTGGTGTTGGTGATCGCTTCATAATCAGGCATAATGCTCTCAATTAAAGATCCCCCTGTGAGGTAGATCGTAACCAAAATACCTAGATAAAACGAAAGCTTTACGATGTTTCTCATTGATCATCATATCCTTCCAAGTTGTCATAGATGCAACCATGATATCTCATGAATCAACACGATCTATAATGAATCTCTGCTACCCTATAGTATGACTCGAGGTGCTTTGTTTACTTTGATAGCAAAGTGGTTTTTCTTACGAGGTGTTTGGTGTAAAGCTAAAATGGCCAAGTAATAGGCTAAAAACTCAGTTGAAATGCTTTTGAATGATTTTTTCGTGACAGTCGTTTTTCACAAAAAAATCTATGATATAATTGTTTTGAGTTTTGAAAATGAACTCAGACTAAATACGAACGAATTCGGGGAAACCTGAGTCATCAAAGTCGATGCGAACGAACTCTGGAAAGCCAGAATCATCAAAGTCAATGCGAACGAATTCAGGAAATCCTGAGTCATCAAAATCAATGCGAACGAACTCTGGAAAGCCAGAATCATCAAAGTCAATACGAACGAATTCGGGGAATCCTGAGTCATCAAAATCAATGCGAACGAATTCTGGAAAACCAGAATCATCAAAATCTAATCCAATTTTTGAGTTGTTTGGATTGCTCGAATATCCAAAACCTAATACAGTGACGATTGCAACAATGAATACTGATACGACGACGAATAATTTTCTCATGGCTAATACCTTCCTTTTACCTAATTGTATTATCAATTAGGGTAAAAAAACAGGGCGTATACGCCCTATTCGTACATGCGTGCGATGAAAATTTTATGAAAATGGAGTGAAAACGTGAAATCTTTCGAACTTACTAACTATTTAGAGCGACTTCGTGCTGCGCGAAACATTTCGCAAGAGTTTTTTACGACGGGTATCACATCGCTTCGTCAATACCGTCGATATTTAAGTGGTGAATCCGATATCCCTTTTCAGGTCATCGATAAGTTCTGTGATCGCCTTGGTATTCAAACCATCAATTTGATGCGTGAATTGGAGACTGCACGCATTGATGAATCTAAAGATGTTGATGCTTTTTACAATCACGTTGTCTATAACAACCATGAAAAAGTGAATGAACTTCGCGATGCATACTCGAACAAACAATTTATTGATAGCGAAAACAAGATGCTGTTTGAACATGCGAACATTTTATATGATTTCATGACTCAAAAAATCAATGCAGATATTGCTGCCCAAAAAAACAAAAATCTCATCCATTTTGAAAAGATAAACAAACAATCAATCTTTTCCTTGACAGAGATGTTGATCATGACATCTTTGCTTGATTTGGATCCTATTCTTGCTGAAAAGCAAATGATTGCATCTAGACTCAAAATTATTCTAAGTGATCAATCGTTAGTCCTTGGTTCTAGTGTCAATTTTGCTTATCCTCTCGTCCTCTTCCGTCTCGCAAAATTCTCAGGCAGCAACAAAAATTATGGCGATGTCATCAATTATTGCAAGATGGGTATCGATCATGGTTTAAGCATGAAAAACTTTTATTTGCTTGAATATTTCTATTACTACAGCGCATTGTCTTATTTCCGATTAGGCGATCTAGAAAATTATGAGTTGATGCTCATGCGGTGTTTTGTCGCTTTACACATGGATGATAATCCAAAAAAGATTGAAAAATTCACACAGATGATCAATCGAGATTTCAATATCAGCTTTGCTGACTTTGTCATTGAGCACTATCGAAAAAACAACTCAAAGAGCACAGGTTAGACTGTGCTTTTTTGCTTAGGATTTGCTATAATGAATGGGGAGTTGAAAAGATGAACACATGCAAAATTACACTTAAACCAAAAGAGGAAATACGTATTCAACAGGGACATCCTTGGGTTTTTAGCAATGAAATTGATCGTATTGAAGGACCCATCAAAAGTGGTGAACTTGCATATGTTTACAGTTCAAAACAAGTGTTTCTTGGGAAAGGCTTTTTGAATACTTCCTCGAAAATTTTCGTCAGATTATTAAGCCATAGCGAAGAAGAAATCATTGATGATCACTTTTTTGAAACCATCATTCGTCGTTCCAATCAGTCACGACTTGATCTAGGCTACCAAAACAGTTATCGTGTCGTATTTGGTGAAGCTGATGGTATTCCTGGTTTTATCGTTGATAAATACGGAGATTATTTGTCGATTCAAATATTATCTTTAGGTATCGACATGAGAAAACAAATGTTTATCGATATTCTTATCAAAGTGTTTAATCCTAAAGGTATCTATGAACGCAGTGATGTATCGGTTCGAAAAAAAGAAGGATTAGATCTTTTTAAGGGCGTTATATACGGCGAAGTTCCCGATAAAATCCGCATCAAAGAAAATGATTTGTGGATGGATGTTGACATCATCAACGGACAAAAAACCGGTTCTTTCTTGGATCAACAAGATAATCATAACGCGATCAAATCCTATGTAAAAAATAAAAAAGTTCTCGATTGTTTTTCGCACATTGGTGGATTCGGGTTGCATGCTGCATACCATGGTGCAAGCCGTGTCACATGCTTAGATATCTCTGATGTTGCTGTTGAAAACATCAAGCACAATGCAAAAATCAATCATCTTGAGAACGTAAATGCAGAAAAGAAAGATGTATTTGAGGCATTAAGAGATTATCAAAAAAACAATGAAACATTTGATGTTATCGTTTTAGATCCACCTGCTTTTGCAAAGAAAGCTGATGATCTCAAAAAAGCTTACCAAGGCTATAAAGATATCAATTTACAAGCGCTAAAAATCATTAATCAAGATGGCTACTTAATCAGCTGTTCATGCTCTCACTACATGACACCAGCACTTTTCATGGATATGCTTTTAGATGCTTCAACTGATGCAAAACGGATCACGCAAATGGTCGAATTTAGAATTCAAGGAAAAGATCATCCAGCACTTTTTGGATCCGATGAATCACTTTATTTAAAGTGTGTGACGCTCCGTATAAAATAGTAAAAACTGGGCAAGATATGCCCAGTTTTTTCATATATCAGCGTTGTATATTTTTTTAAATTCATGATGCATTCGAACAGGAACCAAGATAATAGCTGAAATAGAAACAGTGGCTAAAAGTAGCATAATAAGGCGATAATCAAGCGTTGTGAACTCGGCTATTAATCCAGTTGCTAAAGCACCAATGATTGCACCAATATTCCACAAAAGATTTTGAGTAGAATTGACACGTCCTCTCAATTGAGTGGGGATATAAACCTGTGTTGCTGTCATGCGAATGTTGAATGAAGTCACCGATAGGAGGCCAACAATAAAGCTAAATGTCACCATCACCACATAGGGCATATAAAGCATAGATGCCGATAAAATCTCAACTGTAAAGTAGACACATACCGCAATCAAATAGCGTTTATGGGGAGGATATTTAAACGTATAATGAATTATCCCGCCAAGGATGCGTCCAATTGATGACGCTGTAATGATGAATGAAAAATGTTGAATGGTATACACATCACTTGAGATAAAATATGGCATTCTTAGCAAATCTTGAGACGCATAAACAAAGCTAAATGCTGCAAACAATATGGCAATACCGAAGATTCCTTTTTCGATGCGATAATAGTGAAAGCCTTCTTTCAAATCTTCGATAAATTGAAAACCAGTCACTTGTTTTAAGTTTAATACTTCTTCTAATCTTATGGTTGATTCAACACTTGCAGCAAGACAATGTGTGATCGCATTAAATGCCATCAAAAGTGCTATCCCAAAGACATACGTTTCAATCATAAAAGCTGCGATAGGTGCCATAATGGCTGCTGATAAGGGCCATATGAGGCTTGAAAGTGAATATGCACGCGAATGGTTTCCTTTTGTGATGACCTCCGGAAACATGCTCATAAATGCCAATTGATAAATCGTATCGATAATACCGAAGACACTTGCCAATAAGGTAAATACAAGGACGTTGAAGTATCCGCTGAACAAAATCATCGCGATACATGCAAAAAGAAAGGATGAGAGATAATCTAATCGATAAACAATCTTTCTTCGCGAATGTCGATCAACATAAGGCCCTGCAATAAATCCTGTCAAGATTCGAGGAACGATGTTAGCAATCGTAAAAAAAGCAAGTGCTAAGGGTGACCCGGTTTTCTGGTAAACTAATATACCGAATCCGACACTTGCAGCTGAATTCCCTAAGGCAGAAATCAACGATCCGATCGTTAATATTGTAAAATTACGCGTCCAAAGTTTTTCCATGATTTCATTAATCCAAACGCATGCCTAATTCAATGCGCACTTCTTTATTCTCGATATCATGATTGGTATAACTGATCGTATCCAATCCGACAAAGTGCATCCCCCTTGCCAAATAAAACGAAATAGCAGGATCATTACAACTTTGACATTCTAAAACCAAGGCACGAGCCTTCATTTCTTTAGCAACCAGGATGATATGATCGAAAAGTTGTTTTCCAAGTCCATCTCTTCGATATTTTTTATCAACTAAAAAATTCCATATGCGATATCGATTATTCCATGTTTCGATGGAGCCTTCAATCACAGCAATCAATTTCTTCTTATCAAAAATGCCGAAAACTTGGGGCTGCTCAACATAACTTTGAAAAAGAAAATCTTTAAATGTCTTTTCTTGTTTTTTAAATAAACGCTTGCGTTTGATAATAACCCGGATATCTCGACGCTGTTTAACCGACACATGATAATAATACTTGGTGACATAACTGTATTCCAAAGGATAGTCTTGATATTCATTTTTTGATAGTTCAACGATTTTATTCATGGTTATCCTTTACATACGCTGTATGTCTATATTACTTTTATTATAGCCTATCTTCATCCATTCATACAAGATAACCTTCATGAACATCATGAAATCATGATAAAATGAGCATGAGGTGATCATTATGCTCCGTGTTTTAATAACAGGGTTTGAACCTTTTGGTGGTGAATCAATCAATCCATCTTATGAAGCAATCAAGCACATCAATGTTCATACTTTAGCGTGTGAACTTTTTACCATGGAACTTCCTGTAGTTTTCTATGATGCTTCAAAACTTATCATCCAAAAAATCCATGAAATCGAACCCGATGTGATCATCATGGTGGGACAAGCAGGTGGACGAAAGGAAGTATCGGTTGAACGTGTTGCCATTAACCTTGATGATTCACATATTCCTGATCACCATGGTGTTGCCCCTCAAGATGATCCGATCTCTGTGTTTGGTCCATCCGCTTATTTTTCAACTTTGCCAACCAAAATGATCCTCAAGGCACTACAAGATGATCACATACCAGCAAAATTATCATACAGTGCTGGTACCTATTTATGCAATCATATCTTTTACAGTGTCATGCACGAACTTGATGTCAATCCCAACAAGAACATACGAGCAGGTTTTATCCATGTTCCATTTGAAACATCTCAAACCCTTTATAAAGCACATCAATTCAGTCTAGACTTATCCGTGATCACTCGGGCACTTGAAGTTATTATTGAGACCTGCATTCAATCATCAAGTGTGTAAAATTTCACACGATTGTTGTTTTCCTATCGAAAGACTTGCATTTTGTAATCATCGGCTATAAGTTAAAGTTGAAGAAGGTGATCTGATGCAACGACTCTATCTTGTCACAGGCGCTAATGGACATGTTGGCTATACCCTTGTTAGTTTACTTCGCAGTCAAGCAAAACATGTTCGCGGATTAATCCTACCTAAAGACTCATCGTCTAGACTCGACCCACTGGGTGTCGAGGTTTACCGCGGTGATGTAACAAAACCTGAAACGCTAGAAGCCTTTTTTGATATATCCAAAACGACCTTCAAACCCGAAGATGTCGTCGTCATTCATACTGCAGGTATCATCTCAATTTCAAACAAAAGAAACCCGCTTTTAGAAAAGGTTAATATCTTCGGTACAAGACATATCGTCAATCTTTCTTTAAAACATCACATCGGATTAATGATTCATGTATCCTCGGTTCATGCGATCCCAGAGAAGCCTGATCAAAAAACCATTCAAGAGGTCTCGCAATTCAACCCGGATGATGTGGTAGGCGTATATGCAAAATCAAAGGCTCAGGCCTCAAAAGAAGTTCTTGAAGCGATTTCCAAGGGATTGCCTGCCATCATTGTTCATCCATCTGGTATTATTGGACCACATGACGATGGTCATGGTCATATGACAATGATGATCGAAGATTATTTAAATGGTTATCTGACATCACGTGTGCAAGGTGCCTACGATTTTGTTGATGTTCGCGATGTAGCTCAAGGCATCATTCAAGCCATAGATCATGGTCATATTGGATCATGTTATATTCTTTCTGGACATCGCATTGATCTCAAAGATTTATTTGAACAATTGCGTTTGCTTTCGGGAAGAAAACATCGTATTCACGTCTTACCACGATGGTTTGCTTCCATGACCGTTCCTTTGGCTGAAGTCTTTTATCGCATGAGAAAGCTTCCACCTATCTATTCTAAATATTCACTCTATACCCTTTCAAGTAATTCATTTTTCAGTCATGAAAAGGCGACCAGCGACTTTAATTACTCCCCACGTCCTATTGAAGAAACACTTCGCGATACGGTGCTTTGGATGGCTGATGTGAATCGAGTCAAGCGTACACGGATTAAGGCATTTATACAACAATTTATCACATTAAAGAAAAAATCGGGAGCATGATGTTCCCGATTTTACTTTGACTGAATAGGTTTTAAATCCGTACGTTCTGCGAGATTAAATTGCTTAAAATCATTAGGATCTTTGATTAACCAATACGAGGAACCATCTTCTTTTCTTGCCATAAATTGATAGTCAATTAGATATCTTCTGATCATCACATAATCTTCAGCAATAGGTTTTAAAATGGCATTGATTTCCCTTTCATGATAAAATCGCTCTTTTTCAAAGAGATGAATAACCATGCATAAAACCATGTATTTGCGTTTTTCTTTGACTGGCATCTGTGTTAACACGAGCGGATTTAACGATTCGACATGGGTCGATACAAACGTCGCAAAATCCGATTCACTGATATCAAACATTAGAAATACCTTCTTTCTTAGGCGTTTTGTTGATACCAAACTTTAGCGTATTCAAGTTCTTCTTTGGTCAATTGGTGACCATGATCCACCCATTTTAATTCAACATCAGCATGGCGATGTTCAAAAAAAGCTTTGAGTAGTTCGGGTTCTCCTTGCGGAACTGTCTGGTCATGTTGACCACTCAGCATTAAAATCTTTACACCATGCAAATTGTTATGTTCATCCTTGCGAACTGGAATCATGACCCGAAACAATATAGCGCGATGAAAAACGTGGTCAAAATGCAATAGTAGTGATGCGGCTATATTTGCACCATTAGAATAACCGATGACGATGGTTTGATCGCGATCAAAACTATAATTAATCGCGGATTCTTCAATGAAGTCATGAAGATTATACGTTTCTTCAATTAAACTATCTTGATCAAAAACTCCCATTGCAAGACGTTTGAAGAAGCGTGGCATTCCATATTCTTGAACGTTACCTCGAATGGATAAGATATTGGCATGAGGATCAATGTGTTTGGCTAAAGGAACTAGATCATATTCATCCCCGCCCGTTCCGTGAAGCATAATCAATGTTTTTCCATTGGTCCCTTGTTCGTATACATGTTTCATGATGCTCCTCCTTGTAGTTCCTTCGCTTGATAACCCACTTTTTTTAACATATCGATCAAAAGCCGAAGTTCTTCTTCTGATAGTTGTTGATACATTGTTGCAAGTGTTTTGACATGATTGGGAAATATTCCATCAAAAAATAAGCGTCCTTCAGGCGTTAAATCAACCATGATCACGCGCTTATCGACACTGTCTTGTGTTCGATAAATCATATGTTTTGCTTCAAGTTTATCGATAACATACGTCATTGAACTATTGGCCATCAGTAAGCGTGATGCCATCGATTGCATCGGTTGAGCGCCACGATGATAAAGTAATTCAAGCGCACCAAATTCGGTCGTATTTAGATCATACGATTGAATATCTTGCTTAATGACACTTTCAACATGTTGCATCGTACGAAATAAGACGGTTGTTAGTTTTAAATATTCTTTCTTATGTTTCATGCGTCTCACCAACTGTATTCATATATTCTTTATTATAAACCTTATCACTTCTTTTTGTGTCAATCGGACGGACCAATTGCTCAATTTTCTGACGCATCGAACGAAAACGTGGTGGGAGAGCAAGAGTTTCTCCAAGGATTTCATAGGATTCCTCGTCATCAATAAAACCCGGACCATCGGTTGCAAATTCAAACAGAATACCCGGATAAAGTCTGGTGTAGAGTGAATGAAAATAGAAGCGATCCACATAACCTGAATGACGTGCACCAATTAAATCAAGATGATTCATCCATTGGAAAATATCTTCGTCCTGATCAACCGAAAAAGCGACGTGATGTATACTTCCAAATCCTTGATAACCTCGTGTTAAATCTTTCCTTGTTTCAACAATGACACTAGCTCCATTGCCACCCAAACCTGTTTGGTAGCGCGTAAATGCGTTTTCTTCATCTGTCTTTTTAAACGTTAGATAGGTTGTCAAAACTTCATCCATCCTTTGAGGATCACTGATTCGAAAGAAGACAGGACCTAAACCATAGATCGCAAATTCATGTGGAATTGGACCCTTTTGCCAAGGTATGCCTGCTTGAACACCTTGATCATGCTCATCAGAAAAAAGAATATATTCTTGATTATCAAAATCACGAAATTCAAGCGTTTTGATTCCAAACATGCTGATGATTGGATAATGCTTAATATGATAATGCTCAAACCTTTTCTTCCAATAGATAAGAGCTGCATCAGTTGGAACACGAAATGATGTTTTTGATATTTCATCGGTACCCTTCTTTGCCTGACTCGAATTCGGAAAATCAAAAAAAGTGATGTCTGTTCCCGCACTCCCTTTATCATCTGCAAAAAAGAGGTGATATGTGTGAATATCATCTTGGTTGATGGTCTTCTTAACAAGACGAAGACCTAAAATGTGGGTAAAAAAATCATAAATTCTTTCTGCATTGCTCGTGATTGCCGTCACATGGTGTATCCCATTGAGTGGTTTCATATGCTCACATCCTTCACTTTGATTATAAAAGATGACTGATTGATCCACAAGTGATATGCTTCGAATTCGAAATATATTGTGTGATTATGTCGAATATCCTTCATTAGAAATCAAAATAGAGTATAATAGAAAGTGACAACTTCATTAGATTTTGTCATCAACAGGTGGTTACGTGAAAAAACAAAAATATTGGTATAAACTCGATAACGCAGGTAAGATTTTCCCTGCAGTGTCGCAAGACGAAAATAGCAACGTCTTTCGGCTCTCTTTTTATCTTGATGAAACGGTAGATAGTACCATTCTTGAAGAAGCTGTCAATCGTGTATTACCTCGCTTTGAAACATTTGCCGTTCAACTCAAAAACGGTCTTTTTTGGAATTATTTTGCATCAAATACCCATCATTTTGAGGTAGAACCTGAACTTTCTCAGGTGTGCAAGTATTTCAAATCACATACCAATCAAGGTTACATGTTTAAAGTGTACTATTTTGAAAACAAAGTCACATTAGAAACATTTCATGCAATCTCTGATGGATCAGGTGCGATGCATTTTCTTAAATCAATCGTCTATAATTATTACAAACTCCGCGGTTTTAAAATTGACCACGAAGGCAAGATATTGAGTGAAAAGCCTTATTCAAAGAAGGAAAGCGAAGATAACTTTGTTTCCAATTACGATAAATCAAAACGGAAGAATCTTCAAGAAGAAAAAGCTTATCATTTCAGTGGTGAACGTTTCTCTAACCATTGGACTCTCATGTTGAAAGCTAAAGTCGACACAAAATCGCTATTAAACCTTGTTAAGACCAAATATCAATGCACGGTGACACAATTTGTAACCGCACTCCTTGGGTATTCCTTCTTCAAAGAAGCACTCGACTTTACACAGGGTAAAAAACCATTCAAGATCTTTATTCCTGTCAATTTAAGACCCTATTTCGATTCGATAACACTTCGAAATTTCTCGCTCTATATCAAAGCGACTTATGATCAAAAACGTACAGATTGGACGTTTGAAAACATGCTCGAGATCACGAAGGAACAGTTTAAAGATCAACTTGATAAAGACAAACTTCAATCGCGCATCAGTTCACTCGTCGGATTTGAGAAAAATGTATTGCTTCGCGTTCTTCCATTAGTCTTAAAGACGATCGCTTTTAAAATCGGTTATAGAATATTAGGTGAATCCATATCAAGTTGCTCGATTTCTAATCTTGGTGTTGTTGAATTACCCAGTGGTCTTGAATCGCGCATCCTCGATACCGATTTTGTCAATGCCGGATATGGGATTGCTTTGACACTCATATCTATGAAGCACCACACGAACATCATCATGAGTACACCGCTCAAAGATTTGTCCATTATCAATCACATGATTCAATTTTTAGTTAAAGAGGGACTTGATGTAACCCTAGATACCAATTACAAGGAGGGTTATGATGAAATACTGTAAAACATGTCACGTTCATTACGACACAACCCTTGAGCATTGTTTGCTGTGTAATGGTGAACTTGAACGAGAAAATGAACAGATTGAAACCTATAAGTTTGCTGAAATTGAAAAGAAAAAAAGATCGCGCTTTTTCCACCGTCTTTTCATCTTTCTCAATATTGTTTCTGTTTTAATTTCATTTTACATCGACTATACCGATGGTTTACCTCTCAGTTGGTCCTTAGTCGTCTCAATCACAAACCTCTATGCTGTCATGATGTTTATCTTGTTGACGGTTCCAACGATATGGACTTCTAAACTCACCAAAAGTATTGTCGTCACTGTTGGGATGGTCATTTTGATCGGATTGGCCATTCGCGATCATCAATGGGCACTTGATTACGTTCTACCATTCGCGGTCATGCTCAATATATTTTTGATCACCATCTTAATCATCGTCAATAAAAAGAAATGGTTCGACTATTTTTCAAGTTTAATTATTATCACCATCATTGGACTCGTACCAGGACTACTCAATCTCCTTCGAGTAACCCTCGTCACCTGGCCATCTGTGGCTTGCTTCAGCTATGCATTGGTGACTCTTCTAGGTATTTTTTTCTTACCGAGCAAATCAAGCCGAGAAGAATTTCGCAGACGCTTTCACATTTAAGACGCTTTGGCGTCTTTTTTTTGCAAAGAAAAAAGCCTTATCGGCTTTCCTCTTTCATAACAGGATTCATCTGTTTAACCATGTAATTAAAAATCTCTTTTCGTGTAATAATACCGATGAATGAACCAAAATCATCGAGGACTGGAACAAAGTTCTGGCGTGTCGCCACATCAATGATATCCTCCATATTCGTATGAATAGGAACACTGATGTTATCTTTGTTTCTTGGTACTTTAGCAATCGGGATTTGTTCGGTTTTTGCGAAGCTTAATTGATGTTCTTTGATATACCAGAGCAAATCACCCTCTGAGAGTGTTCCCACATATTTACCTGATCGGTCAAGAATGGGAATCGTGTTATAACGATAAATCTGCATTTTTTCTAATGCTTGGCGTATCGTATAGTCATTGTAGATGTACGCCACTTTTTCTTTCGGGGTTAAGCAAAATAAGACGTTCATAGTTCTCCTCGGATAGGACCAAACAGTATTCGTGTACTGTGCATACCGTTGGCATCATCGACATCTAGACGACCTGAAATCATGATGAAAGCGTTCATCAGGCGGTTCATATGCTGATATTTTCTTATCGTGATTGGTCATCCCTATTTGCACTTCTATTATATCATAGATATAATGCATTGCAATCGAAATGTATGATAACGCTATCATTTCACATAAAAGGCATGTTCATGATGAACACGCCTTTTTGTTTATGATACTTTGGGATGCTTTTTAAGTAAAATGAAGACGAAGAGAAGATAGAGTAGAATTAAGACACCCAGTGTAATCAAGGATTGCACAATACCATTCGGTGCAAAACTTGCGAGAAGTAAAATGGGGAATCCAAAGATAATGGCTGTGGTCGTCCCTGTGACAAGATCAGTTGCTGCTGGTGTCTCATAGTAAGGATCAACTTCGCGAAGAAGGGCAATCCCTGTTGATACTGTACCTGTCATGGTACCATACATAGATGCGAACGCGGGAAGTGTGTATTCCTTGTAAACGCGTTTGGTTATCTTATGCAAATAGAACATCGTTGATAGTCCTGCAACTGAGGTGATAATGAAGAAGGTGATCCACATTTGAGGAGATGCTAAATCTTCAATGTTGATGGAAACAATCGATGCAACAACCATGAAATCAAAGACAACACCTGCAATACGATTGAGCATGTAGTTGTTGGGGTATTGACGTGTCATGATGTTCTTCTGACGTAAATAACCAAATAACTTTTTCGCTAAGAGCGCGATTACCATACCAAAAATAAAGTTAAATCCCCAAATCAATGAACCAACCATACGATAGATACCATCATTGAGTGATGCCAGACGAGTTAAACCAAACATGATCAATAGCGTGACGGCATAAACAACAACAATCAGTGTAATTTGAACTGTAAGTTTATCGATCGATTCAGCCACTGGAATTTCATCAGGTGCTTCAACTTCTTGAACACTGTTCGTTTGAGAGACCGTTTCTTCACCTGTGACCTTCTTCTTGTACACTTTATTCAGGTAGATGACACCACCTAAACATGCCCATATGAAACCCATGGATGATATCGCTAATCCATAAGATTGTGCGCCTGCAAAACCTAACTGTTGATAAATCATACCAAAATTATTAGCTTGTCCTGGACCTTGTCCGAAACCAAAGGGTAACAAAATACCTGTAGCTAACCCTGGACCTGTTTTGAAGATAGGAAACACTGTAAATGCGAGAATAGCTGTTATCGCAATACCGATAATCCCTTGAAGTAAATAACTGGATACGATAACCATACCGTTATAATAACTGTGTGCTCGTTGTGTTTTAATCTTAAATTTCTCGTTGACCTTAAGCCCCATGGCGATGAAACCTATAGCAATGGTGTGATAGGTTACGATGTTTAAAAACATGTTAAACTTTGTCATTTGATCAGCATCGATCCACCAACTGTATCCGATCAGTGGACGAACGATGGCTTCTTTGATCACAAGTCCCAACAACCCTGCGATGACAGATGTCGGTAATAATGATTTTTTTAGAAGAGGTATTTTACGACGTATGACATTTCCTGTGAGGAGTAAAATGCTCAGGATACCAAAATAGATGATGGTGCCCCATGTAGCAAGCGATTCATAATTACTGACCATGTTGTTCTCCTTGATTGATGGATTTTATCCATACTAAAACCATTATAGCGCATTTTATTTGAAATTCAAAATAAAAACGGAGGTTATATAAAGAGCCCCCGTTTTATCGATTAGATTTGTGTATAGGGTAAATTGAATGCTTCAGCTACACCCTTACATGTGATAGCACCGTGATACACATTCACACCTTGTTTGAGAGCCATAGAACGTTGGATGGCAAGGTCTAACCCCATATTTGCAATCATCAAGCCATATTTAAGTGTTGCATTGTTGAGTGCAATTGTTGAAGTTCTTGGAACGGCACCAGGCATGTTCGCAACAGAATAATGAATGACTCCATCGACAACATAGGTTGGATTGTCGTGATAGGTTGCTTTAGCATGTTCGGTTGAACCACCTTGGTCAATGGCAACATCGACGATCACTGAACCTGGACGCATGTCTTTATAATAAGCTTGTTTGATCAATTTTGGAGCTTTCGCACCTGGTAATAAAACGGCTGAAACGACAAGATCAGATGCCTTAACCGTCTTTTCAATGTTATCTTGGCTGCTGTAGAGTGTCTTAATACGTCCACCATAAATATCATCTAAGTAAGTTAATTTCTTTAAATTGACATCGAGAATGGTGACATCAGCACCAAGACCCACAAGCATCTTTAACGCATTTTCACCGACAACACCTGCGCCGATGATTGATGCTTTTGCAGGTGCAACTCCTGGAACACCTGAAGTGAGAACGCCACTACCACCAAAAGGTTTCTCTAAGTATTTTGCTCCTTCAATGGCACTCAAGCGACCTGCAACTTCACTCATAGGCTTTAGGCATGGCAATGAACCATCTTCAAGGGTAATCGTTTCATAAGCCACAGATTGTGTCTTAGAATTCATGAGTGCGTGAGTTAATTCTTCATTGGCTGCTAAATGAAGATAGGTATAAAGGATAAGCCCTTCTCTTAAATACTGAAATTCTGAAGCTAAAGGTTCTTTGACTTTGACAATCATATCGGCTTTCTTCCATACTTCTGCCGGGGTTGGAAGAATGTCAGCACCTGCATGCTTGTAGTCTTGATCGGTAAAACCAGAGGATTCACCTGCTCCTGCTTCAACTAACACTTTGTGTCCATGTGCAACATATTCTTTAATGCTGCTCGGTGTTAAACCGACACGATATTCCTTGTTTTTTACTTCGCGTACTGTTCCAATAATCATACTTTTCTCCTTATTTGATTGTAATCGTATCTACCATGTTTATTGTAACATAATCCGTTTTATTTGTTCATCATCTTCGATGATTTTTTTCGTTTTCATAAAGTCTTTCAAGATATGCTTCCATCTTTTTTCTATCACGAAGCATGGCATGAATCTCTTGAAGACCTTCCTGGTTTTTTTTGGTCTTTAACCAAAGTTTAAGATAGCCCTGTGGTCCATATTTTTCTAAGATGTGCTCGTAAGCTCGCGCGATGTGTTCTTCTTTTGAAATATCTGGGTAATGCTTATATCCAAACTGAACTGTGCGTAACATGACGATTTCTAACGAGATATCACGGTCAGCTTCTGCAATGATTTTGCCATAGATTGAACGGGGTTCTTCTTCCTTCGATGCGCGATGATCTTCGATGGCTTCTTTCATCATGATCATCTCTTCTTCACTAAAAAATAACCGAAGATAGGCATCATGATACAAAAAATGACCACCGGTGATATGGTGATCTTTTCGTCCAAACTGCATACCAATATCGTGATAGCACGCAATGACATAGACCATGTCAAGATTGACATCATAGTCTTTGGCAATGTCAAGACTGTTCTCTATGACGGTCTTAACATGATCCATTTGATGTGCTGGATCAAATGCGCGATAAAAAGGGATAATGGTGTCGTGAAGATGGATTTTCAATGATGGATTCATGTGATCACCTAAAGTTGAATTTTGCCTTTTTTGGAGAGCGATAAAAACATTTGTTTATCGGTTTTGTACGTCAATAAATCCATAACTTGTGAAGCATCAACCCATTCGACATGCGCAATTTCCTCAACCTGAGGTGTTAAGTCACTGTTTAATGCGCGAGCAAGAAAATAAACAACATCTTTGATAACACCTTGTCTTGGAGAATAACGAATTTTTGCTTTCACGTGATCAAAAATCTCGACATCGAGTCCTGTTTCTTCTTTCACTTCACGTTTCGCGGTCATTTTTTCACTTTCGTCTTTCTCTACGTGCCCTTTTGGAAAGCCGAAATGAAGTCCATGCCGCTGTTGAATGAGAACAAATTGAAATCTGTCCTGATGCTTTCTAAAGATGACTGCCCCACACGATTTTTCTTTCATCATCATGATCACCTTCTTCTACATTCTTTCTTCAAGTATATCATAAGTCTATTCTATTTAGCATCGTTATCGCATTGATTTTTGCTTATATTTTACGCCCTTGTTACATTGATAAAACCGCTTTCATCATGTATAATGTAGATAAGATGTGGTGCTCTTAGGCATCGTCTGAGGTGATGAGCATGAAAGTATTATTCTGCAGTTCCGAAGCGTTCCCTTTTAGCAAGACAGGTGGTTTAGCGGACATGGCACTCTTTTTACCGAAATCACTGCGTGAAATCGGTCATGATGTTCGCATCATTACTCCCTATTATCGAAACATACAAAAACATCATAAAGATATGACTTTTTTAGGATCTGCAACCGTGGGCATGGGAGGAATCGAAACCATCGTCCACTATTTTCAATTGGTTCATGAAGGAATCCCTTATATCTTCGTTCAGAATATGCACTATTTTGAACGCGATCAACTCTATGGTTATAATGATGATGCCGAACGATTTGCATGCTTCTCTTACGCAATCTTAGAAGGCTTAAGAGTGATTGATTTTTATCCTAACATTCTCCACTTAAATGATTGGCAAACCGGGATGGTTCCCTATTTACTCGATGAACATTATCGTCATCGAAATGATCATTACTATTCCATTCATACCCTACTAACGATTCATAATCTTGAATATCAAGGTTCATTTGATACGTATGTAGCACGGTTCTTCAATACAGCTTTCAATTACACCTATATTCACTTCGATCGCGTCAATTTCCTCAAAGCTGGCATAGAGCGTGCATCTAAAATCAATACGGTCAGCCCAACCTACCGCAATGAAGTTCTCACCAATGAATATGGTTTTACCTTAGATGGTGCACTTGCAAGACGAGCAGATGATTTTGTTGGCATACTGAACGGCATCGATGATCAAGTCTTCAACCCTGAAACTGATCATTTGATCGATCAAACATACGATGCACAAAAAACAAAAGTAGGAAAAACCAAAAATAAAGAAGCCATCCTCCATCATTTCGATCTTGATGTGGATGTGAAAGTTCCACTCATCGTTTATGTGGGACGACTCGCTACACAAAAAGGCATCAATTTGATGACGAAAACTTTAGAGGAAGTCATTGAATATGGAAATGCACGATTTGTGCTCATGGGATCTGGTAATGATTCTTATCAAGATTACTTCCGTTATCTCACCTTCAAGTATCCCACTAAAGTAGGTCACTACATTGGGTTTAATGAACAAATAGCCCATAAGCTCTATGCTGCATC
>DIKN01000059.1:0-425 GCA_002424575.1 Acholeplasmataceae bacterium UBA5617
GCTACATCCCGTTATGGAGTTCCAAAGGACTTCATGTATTTTGTGGATCGGATGCATCAAGAAGGTATCGGTGTCATCATGGACTGGGTTTTAGGACACATATGTCGCGATGCTCATGGTTTGTCCTTCTTTGATGGAACACCGCTTTATGAATTTGAAGACCGTGATCGCCGCGAAAATGTGACATGGGGCACAGATAATCTCGATTTTTCAAAGGGTATCACGCGCAGTTTTATGCTTTCCGCACTTTCGTTTTGGATGGAAACATTCCACATCGATGGTTTTAGAATTGATGCGGTTTCCAATCTCATTTATTACCTTGGAAACAAACAGAAAGGTGTCAATCATGATGCCATCAACTTTATACGTCAGATCTCATTCCACTTATTTGGTTTAGATGATCGAATTCTTCTCATGGCAGAAGA
>DIKN01000059.1:450-5015 GCA_002424575.1 Acholeplasmataceae bacterium UBA5617
TATAAATGGAACATGGGTTTTATGAATGATGTGTTGCGCTATTTCAAAGAAGACCCTATCCACCGCAAGTATCACCATGATAAAATAACCTTTGGTCTAGTCTATGCCTTTAACGAGCAGTTTGTTCTCCCCTTTTCTCACGATGAAGTCGTGCACATGAAAGGGTCTTTGGTCAATAAAATGCCAGGCGATTACTTTCAAAAAATGGCGAATTGGCGATTACTGCTCACCCTGTGGATGACTCACCCCGGTAAGAAACTGCTTTTTATGGGACAAGAATTTGCCCAATTCTCTGAATGGGCTTTCCAAAAAGAACTGGATTGGAACCTCTTTGACTATCCAGCTCATCAGCAAGCTAACCGTTATTTTAGAGATCTTGCCCAAGTCTACCGCCATCATCCCGCACTGTTCCAATACGACCATCATCCCAAAGGATTTGAATGGTCGATTGTCGATGACAAAGACCAAAGTGTGTTCGCGTATATTCGAAAAAGCGATGCAGAAACACTTGTCGTTATCTTGAATATGACACCCAACGTGCATGAATTTTATGAAATAGGTGTTCCTTTTGCAGGGACCTACCATGAGATTTTAAACAGTGATAAAGCCATCTATTTTGGTAGTGATCAATACAATGGTTTACCTTTAAAAGCTATCAAAGGACAAAAAAATCAGTTTGAATACGTGATCAAACCCAAATTAAGCCCTTTATCAGGTATGATTTTTGTTCATCATAAGCGAACGACAAAAAAATAAATGAAAACAGGTTACTTGATAAAGTAACTTTTTTCTTTAAAGTCATTTTTTTGCAAAAATCATAGGGTTGTGGTAGATTGAAGAAAAAGGAGGAATATTATGCCTGTACACGCGTATATCAATTTTGATCAACAAGCGAAGGATGCCATTCATTTTTATGAGCAAGTCTTCGATTTAGAACCAACTCGTATCCTCACCTATGGTGGATTTCAAGGGGGAGAAAACTATCAAGCGCCTGAACACATCAAGGACTTAGTGATGCATGCAGAACTTTCCATCTTTGACTCACGTGTGATGGTTTCTGATACACCAAGGGGATTTGGTCACGATTATGTGCTAGGAAATCATATCACCTTAGCCATTACCTCGAACCAATTTGAGAGTCTCAAACGTGCATATGATCGTTTATCGAAAGGGGCGACCATCATCACGGCGTTTGCACCGACATTTTTCTCGGGTGGATATGGATATTTGATTGATTCATTTGGTATCGGTTGGCAATTCATTTTAGAGTAAAAAAAAGATGGTCATTCGATCATCTTTTTTATCGTGTGGTTTCGCGTTCAATGAGACGAACATCGATGATATCATGTAAGCTTTCAAGTTCAACACCACGTATCAATCGCGTGAGATTGATAAACGATTGTTTTCCCATGAAATTAACGGATTGATGAATCGTCGTGATGGCAGGAGTCACCCACTTTGAATAAGGTGTATTGTCATAGCCGATGATTTCGACATCCTGTGGAACTTTCTTTCCCAATTTTTGAGTGATATTTAACGCGGTCAGTGCAAGTGTATCTGAGAATGCAAAGATTCCATCAACATTGGGATTATTTTTAAGAACCTCTTCAATCAGTTTAAAATCGGGATTGACCAGATCAAAATCGAAGATATCGGCATATAATTGGTGAGCCTTGAGTTCATTTAAAAATCCAATAGTACGTTCCATGGTCGTGAGAAGAAAAGAAGGACCCCGGAAAACAAGGATATTCTTACAGCCAGTCTCGATCAGTTTACGGGCTGCCAGTGCTCCTCCTTTGACATTATCAGAGGTGATGGAGGGGATGTTTTCATCTAAAATATGGTCAACCGTGACCACAGGGATATTTAATTCTTGCAGTTTATCGCGATTGGAGAAGTTGGATGCGATGATTAAGCCTTCGATGTTGTATTGTTCAAAGAATTTCAAATATTCTAATTCGCGATCGGGATCGTCTTGGGTATGACAGAACATGATTTTATAACCATATGCTGATGCTTGAGACTCAATACCTTCAAGAAGCTCCCCATAAAACGAAGGACCAATATGCGGAACGATGACACCGATAATCTTGGAACTGCGGTTGGTTAGTGAGCGTGCGAGCTGATTAGGGATAAAACCTAGCTCCTTAATGATTTTATTCACGAGTACTTTGGTTTCCTCATGAACATATCCTTTTTGGTTGATGACGCGTGACACAGTCGATACACTCACATTAGCACGCTTGGCCACATCACGAATGGTTGGTTTCATCACAGACCTCCTTGATCAATAAGTAGAAGTCAAAAGCTTCTAATTTGATTGTATCATGAATGTCCATCTTTTGTTGAGAGAAGAGATTGATATATGAACCTTGAAAAGGAGGTTTGATGTCGATGGTCTTCACGTGATGTCGGTTGACGATGATGAGAATACCCTTATTTTCATGTTCTTTATACAGCATGATGGGATCATTTGAGATCAAGATAGGATCGTGTAGAAAGATGTTGTGATATTTTTTTCTGATGGCAATTAATCGCTTGGTGAATGATAAAAAATCGTGATCCCATGAAGTCGGATCCCACGACATACATCGTCTGTTGTCGGGATCATGTTCACCTGTCATCCCAATTTCATCACCATAATAGAGTGTTGGTGTTCCAGGTGATGTGAACATCATGATATATGCACACTTCACGCGTTGAGCATCATCTTTAAGCCGCTTTTTGATGCGGATGGTATCATGACTGCCCACAAGATTAAACATGTTTTTAAGCACGTTTTTTGGGGTAAGTGCAAGGTGATTCATCAGTTGGTCTTGAACATAAGAACCATCATGTCGTCCTTCAAGATAAGACCATATGGCATAACTGAGTTCATAATTCATCACACTATCGAGTTGATCACCTTGTAGCCAGGGTAGCGATTGATCCCAGTTTTCACCCAATATAAAAACGTCTTTTTTAAGTGCACGTGCTCTCTTTTTAATGGCACGCAAAAATTCGTGCGACAATTCGTTGGATACATCAAGCCTCCAACCATCGATGTCATAATTGTTGATCCAATAAGACACAACCTCTAAAAGGTGGTCTTGGACCACAAGGGATGATGTGTTCCATTTGGGCATACTCGGTTGGAATGCAAAGGTTTTATAATGGAGTGGTAGACCCTGATAATGGATGGGACGTTTTTCATCGCTTAATGGAAAAGTGATGATGGGAAACTGATCGATATAAAAACAATTGATGTATTGACTTTTTTCGCCATGTTCAATGACATCTTGAAAATAGGGATGTAAAAATCCACAGTGATTAAAAACACCATCCAACATCACGCGAATCCCCAATTCATGTGCAGATTGTACTAAGACTTTAAAATCATCATTTGTCCCAAATTGGGGGTCAATCATCAAATAGTTCGTCGTATCATATTTATGGGCTGTTGGGGATAAAAAAAGTGGGGTAAAATAGATTCCGGTGATGCCTAAATCTCTTAAATAAGGCAGTTTCTCAGTAATTCCTTTTAAATTACCCCCATAGTGTTCATGATTGAATACGGGTTCTTTTCCCCAGGTTAATAAAGAGTGATGTTCTTTACCATGAAAGCGATCAGGAAAAATCTGATACCAAATGGTATGTTCTACCCAAGCGGGTGTATGATGAAGATCTTCGTCTAAAAGATAAGGGAAATTATAATAACTGCTGAGATCAACCTTATCTTCATCATGGATGATGTGAATACCCTGTGGACCCATCTGATAGAGGTGGTCATCATCTTTTAAGATGAAGGCATATTTTGTTCGTAAAAAACGAGGTTGAATGGCAACCATGTAATAATCGAAAAGAGATGTCTGATAGGTTTTTTTCATCTGCACCATGTCATTGACCCACTGTCTTTGTCCGTCAGCCTTTTTTTCCCATAAAAAAGGATCACCAAAGACGAGTTGAACAGATTGACAGTCATCTTTTTTGGTACGAAGTAAAAGATGCAAGGTCTTTGCATCATAAGCATAAGCATATTCGGATTTGGGTCGATGGTAAAGCGCGTGAAAGTCCATGTCATCACCACTGTCATTATAGCATGCACAAGACGTTGTTCATAATATGAAACCGCTCACATTATTACCGTTGTGTATCATGTATGATACAATGTAAATGTGAAAGAGGGTCAAGATTGTGATTGAAAAATGGTGGATGAAAAGTGTAGGTTACCAAATCTATCCCAAGAGTTTTTATGACAGCAACCATGATGGTATCGGTGATCTTCATGGTATCCGTGAAAAACTCGATTATCTCAAAGATCTTGGCATCAATCTGATATGGATTTGCCCCTTTTATGATTCGCCGATGGATGATAACGGTTATGACGTCAGGAATTTTTTTGATGTTGCCCGTGTGTTTGGTACGATGGAAGATGTCCATCATCTGATCAAAGAAGCTCATGAAAGAGGGATCAAGATTATCTTAGATTATGTCCTCAATCATACATCGGATGAACATCCATGGTTTGTTGAGTCCAGATCATCAAAAGATAATCCTTATCGTGATTATTACATCTGGCATGATGG
>DIKN01000059.1:5076-7093 GCA_002424575.1 Acholeplasmataceae bacterium UBA5617
ACCGATAGTTATTACATGAAGATTTTTTCAAACAAAATGCCTGATTTAAATTGGAAGAATAAAGCGGTTCAAGATGCCATGATTGAGATTGCTAAAAAGTGGTTAGATCTTGGTATCGATGGTTTTCGTATCGATGCAGTGTCCCATTTAGATCGTGCAACTTATGAAGATGCCATATCTGAACAGAAAGAAAAATATCCACTTGATTGGTATAAATTTTCAAATCTGCCTAAAGTACATGATTATTTAAAACGGCTTCATGAAGAGGTCTTTAAACCTTATGATTGCGTTGCTATCGGTGAAGTTGGAGGGTCGGCATCGATCGATTCAGGACTGCTTTACAGCGCTTATGACTCACATGAACTCTCGATGGTTTTCAACTTTGATCACAATTGGTGCAATAATCTGCACGAAGTGAATAACCCCAAAAAACTAAAAACCAATGTCATCGATTTAAAACGTGTTTTTTCAAGTTGGCAATACGCGTTTGAATCCAAAGGGTGGCTCCCCCTCAATTGGCTTAACCATGATCAACCGCGTTTGATCAGCCAATACGGTGATTTCAAATACCCCCTTCAATCAGCAAAGATGCTTGCAACTTCGCTGCATATGATGAGAGGAACTCCTTTCATCTACCAGGGTGAAGAAATTGGAATGACGAATTATCCCTTTGAAGATGTCTCCGATTTTAATGACATCTCATCGATCAGCAGTTATCGTTACCATCTTGAAAAGAACCCCGATGATCCAGTGCTCGCACTACGCAAAGCCGCATTGCGATCACGCGATAATGCACGCACCGTCATGCAGTGGTCAAATGATCCCTATGCAGGTTTTTCTACGGTGAAACCTGAACCCCTCGTCAATCCGAATTATAAGAAAATCAACGTTGAAATGGCGATAAAAGATCAACAATCACTCTGGCATCACTACAAACATTTGATTTCGTTAAGACAATCATCTGACATCTCAAAGATTATCTTATGGGGAAGTTATCATCTATTAGAACCTGATGACCCTAAAAAGTATGTTTATCTAAGACGATTTCAAGGAGAAACACTTTTAATCATCAACTCATTTTCTCGCAAGAAGGACATCTTTGACCTATCACCTTATGAAATCATCAAAGATTATGCATCCAATTATCCGGATGTTCGGATAAAAAAACAGACGTTACATTTAAGACCTTATGAATCCATTGTATTCAAGGTGAAGGAGATTATATGAGAAGAAGCGGTGTATTACTCCATATTTCTAGCTTGCCAAGTCCCTATGGCATGGGTTCATTTGGACGAGCAGCACACCAATTTGTTGACAAGCTTTATCAAGCAGAACAAACATATTGGCAAATCTTACCACTTGGACCGACATCCTATGGTGATTCCCCTTATCAAACGTTTTCTGCATTTGCTAATAACCCTTATTTTATCGACTTGGATATACTCGCTAGCGAAGGGCTTCTTCAGCAACATGAGATTCAAGCCACTTTTTATTCACCGCGTTATGTCGAATACAAAGAACTTTATGAAGAACGTTTTATCGTTTTAAAGAAAGCCTTTCATCGGTTTAACTTAAACGATTATCGCTTTCAGCAATTTGTCTTTGATCAAAGACGTTGGCTTTACGATTATGCACTGTTTATGGCGATTAAGGTTCATCATCAGGGTGCATCGTGGGAGACATGGTCTGAGGATTTAAGACTGCGCAAACCTGAAACACTCGCTTACTATCAAGAAGCGCTCAAAGAGGATATCTTGTTCTATGAGTTTTTACAATATAAAGCTTTTGAACAATATCACGCGCTCAAAATTTATGCCAATCAAAAGGGCATAAAGCTTGTTGGTGATATGCCCATTTACGTTTCCTATGACTCCGCTGATGTATGGGCAAACCCCGATTACTTTTTTCTAGATCAACAACGAATGCCCATTGAAGTGGCTGGCGTACCACCCGATAACTTCAGTAAAGATGGTCAACTTTGGGGTAATCCACTCTACAATTGGGACCGTTTAAGAGC
>DIKN01000059.1:7127-8802 GCA_002424575.1 Acholeplasmataceae bacterium UBA5617
GATCATTTCATCGGATTCCAAAATTTTTTCGCCATTCCGTATGGACATAAAACAGCGGTTATGGGAACTTGGAAAAAGGGACCTGGTATTGACTTATTCAACGTCATTAAACGACAATTAGGTGATGTCAATATTATTGCAGAAGATTTAGGGGTTATCACCGATGATGTTAGAAATCTTTTAAAATCGACGGGTTTTCCTGGCATGAAATTGTTGCAGTTTGCCTTTGATTCCAGAGAAGAATCGGATTATATCCCGCATCTTTACGAACGTAACATCATCGCTTATACTGGAACGCACGACAATGAAACCAGTGCACAATGGTTTGAAAAATTACCGCAAAAAGATAAAGAGTATTGTTTAAGCTACATTAATCATACGTGTGGGAATCCTGTCGACAGTCTGATTAAAGCAACCCTTTCATGTGTGGCGGATACCGCCATCATTCCGATGCAGGATTGGTTATCGCTCGGCGCAGAAGCACGGATGAATATACCATCAACAACGGGAAAAAACTGGAAGTGGCGGATGCTTGAACAAGAAATGGATGAAAACTTGATAAAAAAGATGAAATCGTTTACACTATTATATGGTAGAGGATATCATGCAAAACGAGGATAGTTCTACTATCCTTTTTTTAATCGGAGGTTACAATGATCAAAGGTGTTAATTTAGGTGGTTGGTTTGTTCTTGAATCATGGATGAAACCCGAACTCTTTAAAGGACTGAATTCAAAAGATGAAACAGGTTTTGTGACCATGAATCCTCATGCTAAAAAAGATTTGGAAAAACATTGGTTTACATTTATCACCAAAGAGGATTTTGTGTATCTCAAACAGATTGGAATCAATTCACTCAGATTACCTATCGGTTGGTGGTTTGAAGGTGATGAACCCTACATCAGTTCAACACCCTACATTCACCAAGCGATGAAGTGGGCTTCTGAAGTTGGGCTGGATGTTTTACTTGATTTGCATACAGCACCTGGATGCCAAAATGGTTTTGATAATGGTGGTATTGAAGGTGTGATGACATGGCATCTTTTTCCACGAAATATCGATGTGACGATTGACAAATTAGAACGTATCGTTTTATCCTTCCGTGATTATCCTGCGTTTATGGGTATCGAAGTACTCAATGAACCTTTCACATCCATTGACATGCATATTATTCACGATTTTTATCAAAGGGCATATGAGCGCATCCGCAAACATACGCAAAAACTCATCGTCTTTCATGATGCATTTCGACCCCTTGATGCAGGTTGGAAACCCTTCTTTGAAAAACATAAGATGGAAAACATTGCGTTAGATCTTCACCTCTATCATTGTTTTGATCCCAAACTGATATCAGGCACGTTTGAACAGCATCTCAATCTCATCATGAATGAACGCATTCCCATGATCAAAGCGTTATCACAATTTGTTCGTGTGATCGTCGGTGAATGGTCACTCGGTATCAATTTTGACAAAATGAAAAAAGATGCGTCCTTTGACGAAAAGCTGTACACAAAACTACTCGCAGACCTTCAACTTTATGCATATACACAAGGCTTTGGTTACTATTTTTGGAGCTATAAAATCGATCGTGAATCACACCGTAACTGGGATTTCAGACGCTTAATTAAAGAGGGTATCTTGCCTTCACATTTCTAAAAAAAGAAGACCGAACTTCG
>DIKN01000083.1:0-1131 GCA_002424575.1 Acholeplasmataceae bacterium UBA5617
GGTGATGCATCAAGCAGTGTTTGAGGAACACTTAAATATTGACTCATCGATGGATCATTAGCATAATACTTCGCGTTAAACGCAAGGTTAGCAAGCAATAAAGTCGAATGGTTGTTTTCTGTTGTGGGTAAGAGATATGATCTAAAGTCAGCATCGGCAAACAGTGGTGCAAAGTCAATCTCTTCATATGTTGGATAAAGTGGTTTTTGCTCGCTCACATATTTTGCAACATAGTAACCTAATCCAAGGATGGAACCAATATCAGCACCTAATGAGACATCTTCTGGCACATAGAGTTGTGCGATACCCATCGTATCTCGGACATATTCTAGACCGGACTGACCCACACGATTGAGCAATTGTAAATTTTCAAATGAGGTCTTAAGTCCTTCAAATTGAACGGTGGTTAATGTACCAAATCCAGAGAATAGTTCAAACTTGGACTCTGTGGTCATACCACTAAAGTTCACCAATTCTGATGCATTGGTGAAGACATATATTTTTTCAATAATATCAAGGATGGTATTAATTTCTTGTCCAACATTAAAATCCACGACACCGGAATCTGGATCAGAAATCAACGCTTCTCGGATGATACCTGCGATGTTTTGATCGGATACAAAACGTTCAACAAGCATAGGCGCTGCGAGTTCAAGAGCGGCATTGACGAGTGCGCTTTCTTCAAAAATTTTCGCAACAATGATGCGTACCTTATCCATGTTATTGGAAACAACATCATCGACAAATGCTAAATAGTCAGGGTTTTGTCCTAACAACTGAGCTGCACCTATGTTGACTGCTGTCTTATAAATGTCACCGATATTTAATATTTCAGCTTTCCAATCGATTTCATTGAGTGCTGTTTCAAGTTCACCAGCCAATGTTTGGTCGACCATATCCCCAACTTGGGTATATAATGCATAGTCAACACCGACAGGGATCGTGTTGATTAATAATTCAAGCTCAACAATTTTTTCCAATAAATGGTCGATCCATTCTTCATTTTGTGCTTCTAAAAAAGCTTGTGGATCTGAAGTTGAGATGAGTTGACGCAAATTGACATCGCCAAACTCATCGGTATAAATAGCTTCAATCAGGAGTGCAAGACGCCCAAATTCTTCACTGATAAAA
>DIKN01000083.1:1322-11078 GCA_002424575.1 Acholeplasmataceae bacterium UBA5617
TGTAATTGTTCGACAGAACCGAATGTCAAAACAGCATTCACAATCGCTTGGATATTTTCAAATTCGCCATTCCAATCGATCGCTTGTATTTTTTCAACACCGATTTGAGCCATCTCTTCGGTGATGCCTGCAGGTAATTGATCTTTAAATTGATCATAACCTAATGCTGCAGCTGTAGGAATCATGTAGGCAATAAGATCAGATGTCTTCAAATAGTTGAATACAACATTGACATCCGCAATTTTTTCTTCATTGATATCAGAGAGTTGGAAACCATTGTTGAGATATCCGCCATTGTATACCGTGCGAGCAATTTGGAGGATACCTTCCAATTCATTGATCCAATTGATGTCGGTAACCTGATCTCCTTGTTTGACTTGAGTGGTAAAGAGTCGGTCAAAGATATAACGATCCAAGGATTTTCCTGAAATGGTAATCTGTTTGACCATTGCACCTAAACCTTGGGCATTCATTTCATCAATTTGAGCCAAATAGTCATCAAGCATATCCTGCATACCGCCCATATCAGGTAAACCGACAGCCAGTGGAACACCATCAGAGTCTTGATTTGTTTGTGTCGTTGTATTGACGGTTAAAAAGCCAGATAGAATCAGTAAGGGTAATAAAATGATAAAAGCGACCAAAAGACCCTGGAGAGATCCCATGAATCCACCCACAAAGCGCCCTAAGAATGTCTTCTTTAAACGTTTTCTGGGGACGAATTTTTTCTTCCCTTCAGGCACAAATCGCTCTTCAAGTCTTTCATTTTGACGTCTAAGTAATGCTTTTTTAATCCCAAAACTCCAAATAGGTCTAAAAATAATGAGGGTTAACAAGCCTTTGATTATGGGATACAAAACAATAAAACCGATGATACGAAGAATCAAATCCACGACTGCAATGGCAAAAGCGGCTAAAACAGGGTCTGCAGCAAACGTCATCACCTGTTCAGGGATGATCCCTCCTGCATATCCGTTAGCCATCTCTAAAAGATTGACGAGTGTGAATGTCTCGGATAAAATCAAGTTTAATGAGATGAATGAGATAAGGAACAAACTGATAAAGGTCGTGATAAACGCGACGATCGTAAAGTAAGTCGACTTGGAACCTCCCCTCAAGAAACCCACAAGGAAGTAAAACACGACATAGAAGCCGACGATACCCCATTGGAGAATCAATAATGATGGTAATGATGGCATAAAGATCCCGCCTTTCTCATTCAATTGTTTAACATCATTTTATCAAAAAAGACACCATAACTCAATGAATTAAACTATGTTTACACAATCATAGCATGATTCATGGGTTCGTGTCTTCTATTTCTTAAAGATTTCGTTCAGGATTAACATGAACCATACAATGGATCACATCGGGGAAAACATCTTCGACATGATGATGGACTGTTTCAGCTATCTTATGCGCATGTTCCAGCGTATGTGACGAACGTACGGCAATTTCAACATCAACATAGCGTTGAGTCATGTGTTTTCTTACTTTGAGATCATCAACCTTTAGCACACCTTCAATGGAGAGAATCACACTGTAGATGGCTTTAATCTCTTCTTTTGAGGGGGCTTGATCGGTCAAAAAGGAAGCTGATTCACCGATAATTTGTATCGCGAGTCTCATGATGAATAGTCCGATAATGAATGCAGCAATATCATCAAACATCACGTAACCAAACTGTGTAATCGCTAAGCCGATGACTGAAAAACTGGTTGCATACACATCGATGAGATGGTTTTTAGCATCTGCTTTAATGGTTGGACTTTGATAGCGTTTGCCAATTTTAATGTAGTAACGGTATAATCCTAATTTGATAAGGAGTGCAGCGATAGAGACGAAAACCGTTAAAAGATGTGGTGCTTCATTGATGCCTGGATGCGTTATATGTCCGATGATTAATAAGATAGAATCGACCATGATATAACCGGCTGTGACCATAAAAATAATGCCTAAGACGAAGTATGCTAAACCTTCATATTTCTCATGTCCATAAGGATGATCATAATCCGGTTTTTTTGTAGCAAGTTGTAATACAACTAAGATCATCAAGCTAATAAAGACATCGGATGAAGAGTTTAAGCCGTCACTGACAAGCGCAGCAGCGTGTCCCCAAAAACCAAAGCTGAGTTTGAGAATCGCTAAAAAGAGGTTTATGATTAAACCGAGTTTTACTGCTCGTAAAATCTCTTTACGCGTTTCCTTTGTCACGTGTCTTCTCCTTTTTTAATTGATCGATGGTCCATATGCGATCGATTACATACGAGATTTGTTCTCTAAAAGCATTCATTTTGAGTTTAAAGATCAATACATCATGTTCCAGTGAGTCTAAGACTTTTTCATACGCATCAGAAAAAAGTGTTGCTTCACGCTCTGTGATGCCATCACTGAGCAAGAGGAAAGCCATCGGTTTTCCTTGTTTCGTTTTAATCACTTTCTTCTTGACGATGTATGCAAGTATCCGACCATCTTTTTGTTGGTCGAGTTCTTCCCATGTCAACAATTGATAGGTTTGAATCAATGCTTCAAACCCCGATAGTGGATGAAAACGTAGGTTAAAACCCAGTGCATCTTTTTCAAATTGACGCAGTTGTTCTTGTGTATATTCAGCATATGTTTTCATTTGAAAGTCTTGAATATAGAGTTCATAACCCGCTTGGTCGATGCGTTTCGCTTCATTCATGGTTTGATGATTGAGTCCAAAGCGATCGAGTGCACCGGCATGAATCAACATCTCAACGTTTTTGTCGTTGATTTCTTTTTTCATCCGTCGTTTGAAATCTTGATAATCTTTAAATGGACCTTCGAGTTCACGATTTTCCATGATTTTTTGAAGCGATGATCGTCCGATGCTCTTGATGGCTAATAGTGGTAAAAGAATGCGACCTTGATCATAAAGATACATGTCCGTTGATACGTTAATATCAGGAGGTAAAACAGAGATATGGTGACGCTTTAATTCTTGAATATAATCAAGAGTCAGCGTTTCATTTCCGGTGACAGAGGATAAAAGAATGGTCATAAACATCGCAAAGAAATGGGCTTTTAGGTAAGCCATTTGATAGGCGACTAAAGCATAGGCAACACTGTGGCTTCGGTTAAAGCCATAATCTGCAAATTTGACGATTAAATCGTAAATGCTGACAGCAACCTCTTCAGTATACCCCTTTTGGGCACATTTTTCAATGAAACGTGTGCGTTCAGTCTCTAAAATATCTTTATCTTTCTTTGAAATACCACGTCTTAACAGATCGGCTTGTGCCATGGTGTATCCCGCAAATTCATGAGCGATGCGCATGATCTGTTCCTGGTAAACAATGATGCCATATGTCGGTTTTAAAATGGATTCTAAATGAGGATGTAAATAAGTGTATGGTTTTCCGTTTCTGCGTTCGATATACTCATCGATATGATCCATGGGACCGGGACGATACAGCGCTAAAATAGCAACAATATCTTCAAATGTTGTCGGTTTTAATTTGCGCAGTACGGCACGCATCCCTGAAGATTCAAGCTGGAAAATACCAGTCGTTTCAGCTCGTGTGAGCAGTTCAAACGCTTTTTGATCATCACGTGGTAAATCGAGTAGTGCGATGTGATGTCCTTCTTTTACTGCCATCTTGATAACATCATCGATCACAGCAAGATTTCGAATGCCTAAAAAATCCATTTTGAGTAAACCTAAAGCTTCAAGTTCACTCGCTTCAAGTTGACTTTGATAAAATTGGTTGATGCCTGGTTGAAGGGGAATGTGGTCGAATAGATCCTGTTTGCATAAAATCATCCCTGCGGCGTGTGTTCCTGTATGCCTTGGTAATCCTTCGATTTTTTTTGCTACCCTTAATAGACGCATCATTTCAGCATCGGTTTCATCGATATCATCGTTGACAACACGGGTGATGATACCATTGACACGCTGGCTGTCAATTTTCATGACACGCGCAATGTCTCGGATGGAAGAACGAAGCGCAAATGTCCCAAATGTCACAATAGAAATGACGTGATGATCACCATATTTTTCTTTCACATATTGCAACACTTGATCGCGTTTATTATCCGGAAAATCCATGTCAATATCGGGCATGGTGATACGTTCTGGATTCAAAAATCGTTCAAATAAAAGATCAAATTCGAGTGGATCTACATCGGTAATTCCTAAGCAGTAAGCAACCAGTGATCCTGCAGCGGATCCACGACCTGGACCCACCAAAATATCATGTGTTTTTGCATACTTTACAAAATCATAGACAATCAGAAAATAATCTTCATACCCCATTTTCTCAATCACGTTGAGCTCATGGAGCAGTCGTTCTTGGTATATTTTTTCGCCCGCATGTTGATTTTTTTTAAGTCTCTTTTGAAGTCCTACTCGCGCCAATGAGCGAAGATAATCTTTTGAGGTTCCCTCTTTGATAGGATAAGTTGGCATCTCAAAGCGAGGAGGTGTATAGGTAAAATCAATCGAGTGGATGACATCTTTTAAGTGATCAAAGACATATTCATATTCGACAAATCGTCTTAAAAGCTCATCTTTGGATAAAAGATGATAGGTTGCATCTTCAGGCATCGTTTCATCTTCACGATCTATTTTGATGAGCGCTTCATAAACTTCTTTGTCTTCAGGAGTCAGATATGAGGTTTGATGAATGGGCAGCATCTTGATTTCGAGTGCTTCTGAAAGATTGAATAATTCAGGTGCGATTTTCATCTCGTCATGAAACGTATCCAAAGAAAGACCTAAATAGAGGTCATCAACATGCTGTTGATAGGTGATGATGGTGCGTTTTGCTAAATCAAGATCACCTTGATCAATGGCTTGATAAATGATGGATGATGAGCCACCAGTGACAACAATTAAACCTTCTTGATGTGCATAAAATGCTCCTTCATCGAGTTTTTGTTCAGCCTGTAAACGGGCTAACGTCATTAAATTCTTTAATCCTTGTTGATGTTTGACATAAACAAAAAAAGTTGTGTCAAAAAGGGGATATTCAACATGAATAAAAAGCCCCAGTATGGGCTTAATCTTTGATTTTTTTGCATATCGAAAAAGTTCCACCATGCCGTGGAGTCGATCATCAGATAACATCACCGCTTCATATCCCTTTTCCTGACAACTTTCAATCAGTGTTTTCAAGGGGATGGTGTTGTTAAGCATGCTGTATGCACTTTGTAAGCCAAGGATAGAAAACATAGACTCACCTACCCCTATTATACGTGAATTAAGCAAAGTTTCTTTAAGAAAAAAATGCCCGAGAGCATTTTTTAGTTGATCGATTAAAACTTGGCGAATCCTTGGCCGAATGCCACACACTTTTCTTCTTCTTCAGAAGAGGGTGTTGAGTTAATCCGTAATCCATTGTCGAAGAGTTTAGCACCGGTTGCTTGAGTCCGTTCAACCCATGCATCCATCCATTCACCTTCACCCCAACCGTAGGACCCGAAAAGCGCGACTTTCTTTCCGCTTAAATGTCCTTCTACAGCGGTGAAGAAGGGTTCAAATTCATCTTCTTCTAACGTTTCGACACCCATCGATGGGCAACCAAACGCAATCTTATCCCATGCATTGACATCGCTCGGATCGACTTGATCCACTGTTTTTAAATCCACGGATGCACCTGCTTGTTCTAGTCCTTCTTTAATCTTTTCAGCCATGATTTCGGTATTACCGGTTCCACTCCAGTAAACCACTAAAACATTTGCCATAGTGATAGTCTCCTTCTTAAATCATAAGATTTACGTCACAATTATAGTCGATTTTGATGGTGAAGTCAAAGAAAGTAACTTATCCCCGTTTATAAAGAATGTAGAGAATCGCTCCTCCAATGAAGACGATGATGGCCATCGGAAGGAATGAGGAGAGCGTATATGATTGAGATTGAGGTTCAATGGTGATCAATCGATCCCTTGACGTGTAATTCCCTCTCTCGTCCAAAACGATATAGGTGACTGTGTAGCGACCGGGCTGTGTCGTGTCGATTGATCCAGGAAAAACGTATTTTTCTGCAATCCTGTAATTGTCATGCATGTCAACACCTTCCCATAGATCGAGTAAATCACCCTCCATGATGGTGAGATCATCGAACTGAATAGTCGGGGATATTCGGTCATCGATGATACACACGAGCTGCACATAAGTGATGTTTTTGGATTGATCCATCAGCATGTAGGTAACTTCATATCGACCAAGATGATGCCAATCCACGTCGTGTGTGATAACGACATCATCTTTTGTTAATGTATCGTAGTTATCTGAAACATCATGGATCCATTCGCGAAAGTCGATGATGGGGCTTCCCCAGTCATGTTGTATCACGTTCTTCTTTAATGCAAGTACGGGTTCACTCTGATCGATAATGACAACATCAAAAGGGATCGTCGTTTGATTGCCATAACGATCTTTTGCTGTGCACCACCCCTGATAAATCCCAATCACCTCATAATGAACGTCATCATCATCGATGATGATGATCAGTTTATCGGAGGAATCATATTGATCGGTTGCTACAAAATAGTGTTCCAGTGGTTTTCTCATAAAATCAGTAATGATCACATCACTTCGCTGAATAAGGTTCGGAGGAATACGATCAATCACTTCAATGTATCCTCTAAATATCCCTACATTTCCAGCTCCATCAGTGACATCGATCGATATAGGGTATTGTCCAACGACATTCATTTTCACAGAGGTCGTTAATTTGGTCGTCAATTTTTCAGGTGACGTCAGATTATCAAAAAAGCGGAAATAGGTCAACCAAAAAGGTTCTACCGAAAAGACATCAACCAAAAGAGGATTTAACAGTTCAATGGTGGGTGGTGTCAGATCGACGATACTGACATTTAAAATGGCTTGTGTCTCGTTACCTGAATGATCTGATATGCGATAAATTATCTTATACTGACCGATGATGTGTGAATCAATATCGTGAGTGATGTTGACATCAAAGCGATGCAATTCATCGTAATTATCATAAACCGATATGATATAACTTTCGAGTAACCCACGATCGATGACCGAATAGATGGGGATGATAGGTGCTTTGGTTCGCAGCTGTAAAACAGGTGCCATCATATCTTTAACCTCGAGGATAAGCTGTTCAGTCGTGCGATTACCACTTCGATCGGTGACTGAAACATGAATGATATACGTGCCTAAGACGTCGTATCGAACACTTCGATCATCGATATCGACATGAAGAACTGTATCGACATTATCTTTGACCGTTATAAAGGATTGCCACGACCACGAACCAAAAACACTGACGATAATCGGTTTATTCAGTGTTAAAGATGGTGGCATATGATCGACGACATGAAACACCGTTTCATATAGCGTTATATTACCCGAGGGATCACTGATGCGATAGTTAATCTTATAGTCTCCTACACGGCTCATATTCACACCTGATGTATCGACGACAATGCTGAGTTGCTCTTTGGCATAATAATTATCCGTCACCACCAGTGCCTGTTTCAAATCCGGCATTTTTTCTCCAACAGCAACCGTCATCTCATCGGCTTTGATGATCGTAGGAGGGATTTGATCCACCACTGAAAACGTAATGGGATGTACATCATAAAGGTTATAATCCGGAAAATAAGCGCGATATTTCACCACATATTGTCTGACATATGCGGTATTAACTGTAGACAAATATGTCCACTCGACACCATTTCTTTCATATGTGACTTTGGCACCAACCACCCAAAAATCGTTGACATACAGTTTTGCTTCTGGTTGGTACTTGACCGTATCGACATCACCAAATAGGGGGATGATCAACACATCATTCACCCACTCAACCCTGGCGTACAGTATGACAAAAAACTGCATGAGATATAGAAAAAAAGACATGCTCTCACCTCTACCTTATGGTAGATCATCGCATATCTTTTTACTTTTTATTCGAGAACCGCTTCGAGTTCTTTCCCTTTTTCTTTGAAAAACTGATTTTTATACAGTTCAAAGTAAGCACCACGTTTGTTTAAAAGCTCTTCATGAGATCCCATCTCAATGATTTGTCCCATATCGAGCATCACGATTAAATCGCTATTGACAATCGTGGATAAGCGGTGTGCCACAATGATGCTTGTTCGATCGGATAATAGTTTTTCGGTCGCCTCTTGAATGATCATTTCTGATTCTGAATCAATCGAAGAGGTTGCTTCATCTAAAATCAAAATGCGAGGATCAGCAAGAATAGCACGTGCAAATGAAATCAATTGTTTTTGTCCAACAGAAAGGAGGTTTCCTCCTTCACCAACGGATGTTTGATAGCCTTTATCTAAGTGTTTCACAAAATCATCGACACCCACCATTTTGGCTGCATACATCACTTCTTCATCGGTTGCATTTAACCGTCCATATCGAATATTTTCCATCACCGTTGTTGAGAAAAGATGAGGTGTCTGAAGAACATAACCCAATCTGGAATGAAGCCAGTGAATCGATCGTTCACGATAATCGATTCCATCTATCAAAATTTGACCTTCTTTAGGTTCATAAAAGCGGGAGAGTAAATTAACAAGTGTCGTCTTCCCCGAACCGGTGTGTCCCACTAAAGCGACGCTTTGTCCTGATTTCACCTTCAAATTGAAATGGCTAAGAATTGTTTCATTATCTTTGTAGTAGAAGGTTACATCTTTAAACTCGACATCACCCTTGAGGGGTTCCCAGTTTTCTTTCATGTCTTGAAAGAGATCGCCATATTTTTCAATGACGTCTTGTTTATCATACAATTCCGGTTTTGTTTCAATCAATCCAACGATACGTTCAGCGGAAGCTTGTGCATTTTGGAGATCCGATAATGTTCTTGAAATTGCCATGACAGGTTCAAAAAAGTTTGTGGTGTAAAATAGAAACATTTGTAACGTCCCTAGTGTCAACACAGAACCTAGTACATAAATTGTCCCTTGAACCATCGTCGTCGTTACCGCTACATACGCTAAGACGAGCACAACCGAAGAAAACAATGCTGATGAAATGACAGCTTTGATCGACGCTCGCTTTAAATTGTTTGCTGTCAAACTGAATTCATCATAGTTTGAATCTTCAATCGAAAGGCTCTTCGTGGTTTTTGCTCCTAAAAAGCCTTCTGAATACTGTGCAGTTAATTGCGAATTGTGTTTACGTGCAACACGGTGTTGTTTTAAAATCCACTTGGTAAAAATATAAGCGATCACAAGCATAATGGGTAAGATAATCGTCATGATGAGTGCTAATCGAACAAACGTTAAATAGAGCACAACAAGGATCATGATCATCTGTAACCCTGCCCACACAAAGTCAACCAATCCCCAAGAAATAATTAAGGATAGTTTACGTGTGTCTGATGTCATGCGTGCCATGACCCACCCTTGTGGGGTTTTATCAAAGTAGCTGTACGACAAGCGCTGCAAGTTTTCAAAGGCTTGACGTCTTAATTCGTAACTCACTTCTGCTTCAATGATACCTGCTTCATAGATGAATCCCCATACCACCAAGCCAAAAGCTAATGCTAAACCTAAGTTTGCAGCGATGTAGTAAGGCCATGTTGAATAGTCACCACCGACAAAAAATACGTCAATCGCATAACGATTAAAAAGCGGTGTAACCACATCGAGTGATGCAAGCATACCGGAATATATAATGAGTAATACTAAATGTTTTTTGGATTTGAAAATGATGCTAATGATTTTCTTCCATGTTGAAAATTGGACCTTATATTGAATGTCCTGATCATCTTGATGCATCGGTCTCACCTGCCTTTAATA
>DIKN01000047.1 GCA_002424575.1 Acholeplasmataceae bacterium UBA5617
TCCTCAATCACCTTTTCCATAGGGGATTCCTTCCCTTTTTTCATGTGTTCTTTGTATCGTCTTTTGGCGCGTTCTTCCACGTTAGCTGTTAAAAAAATCTTTAAATGAGCTTGTGGTAGAACCACGGTTCCGATATCTCTTCCATCCATGATGATGTTGCCGTGTTCAGCTGCCTGTTTTTGCAGATCAACAAGTTTTTTTCTCACGTATGGAAAACTTGAGACAAGCGATACATTGTTGGTAACCGCTTCTGAACGAATCGCTTCGGTCACGTCGCGGTCATCGATGAAAATCTTGTCAAAATCATAGTGAACGATGGTGGTTTCTAAAAAACGGTACGACGCTTCTAAGTTGAGATCTACTCCAAGTTCGATTGCCTTTAATGTAACGGCACGATACATGGCACCTGTGTCGATATGCGTCCATCCGAGTTTTTTCGCAATGAGTGAACTGATTGTGCTTTTTCCTGATCCAGCTGGTCCATCAATGGCTAATTTAAACCCCGACATGATTTTCCTCCATACGTATTTCATTATAACATAGAATTTTTGTGGTTGTTATTGTGTTTTATGATTTTTTTGGTGTGGCAAGTCCATAGAGTTTTTTTACTTCATGAATCTTAAGTGGACGATAGGAACCACGCTCAACACCCTCAAGGGTGAGAAAGCCATAACGTACACGCGTGAGTTTTTTCACTTCATGTCCGATCGCTTCAATCATTTTACGAACTTGCTTATTTCTACCTTCGATCAGTGTGATCGATAGCAAGGTGGATTGATGTTCTTTATCGAGTTCAATCAGACGAACATTTTGAGGTACTGCGAGATAGTCGTCATCGATGATGACACCTTTACGCAGTTGTGCAATTTTCTTTCGAATGACAATGCCATCGACACGTGCTAAATATTCTTTTTCCATCTCGTGTTCGGGATGGGTCATTTTGTTCGTGAATTCACCATCATTGGTCAAAAGTAAAAGCCCCGCTGTATCAAAATCCAAACGACCTACCGGATAAACACGCATTGCACGGTGATTATCTTCCAGAAGATCGATGACGGTTTGCCGTCCTTTTTCATCGGAAGTTGTTGACACATAACCGGTGGGTTTATTCATCAAAAAATACACGTGTTCAGCGCGTGAGATTGGTTTGTCATCGACTTCAACGACATCCTCTTTATTGACTTTAAAACCAAGTTCTTTGATCACATTTCCATTGACCTTAACGCGTCCAGCGAGAATGATCTCTTCTGATTTACGTCTGGAAGCAATGTTGGACTGTGCGAGAACCTTTTGTAAACGTTCCATCTTGATCACCTGTTGTATTATACCATAGTTTCACTATGAATGCACCATGCATAATGAGGACAAAAAGAAAAGAAAACAGATTGATACGTTTCGAAAGTTATATGCATTGACATCCGTTTAGATCACTCAATCACCAAAAAAAAGAACCTCATCTGAGATTCTTCATCGCATTATTTATCTCTTGAAACGTATGTCCCATCATTGGTGTTGACGATCACTTTTTCACCTTGTTCAATGAACATCGGCACTTTAACCATGTACCCGGTTTGAAGAATTGCATCCTTTAAGGCATTACCCTTCGTATCACCCTTAACAGCTGGCATGGTTTCAACCACTTCAAGAGCGAGTTTGTCGGGAAGTAAGACCCCTAAAATTTCTGAATTATTATAGAACATGACTTCAACAGATAATCCTTCATAGATGAAATTGAGTTCATGCTCAATTTGGAAATTGGGAATATCAATCTGTTCATAGGATTCGGTGTTCATGAAGACATGCTTATCGCCATCCGCATAAAGATATTGCATCGTGATTTTATCAATTTGTGCCCGTTCAACTTTGGTTCCTGCGTTGAATGTGACATCGGTAATGGATCCACTTCTTAAATTTTTAAGTTTTGTGCGAACGAAGGCTCCACCTTTACCAGGTTTGACGTGTAAAAATTCTAAAACTACGAAAATATTGCCTTCGTATAAAATGGTTTGTCCTGTTTTAAAGTCGTTTGTACTGATCATGTTAAAGCTCCTCACTGGTTTTTTGCCGTTTTCATTATACATGAAAGAAGGCTCTTACACAATAAAAAACACAAAACTTAAAGAAAAAAACCGCTTTTTTTAAGCGGATTTCACATTTTGTAGGACATATTCGATGGCTTCAAAATAGGATTCGATTTTTTTACCCATAAAGCATGCATCACAGACATCACGGATGTAATCAACCTGTCTAAACGGCTCACGCATGGTGAGGTCCGATAAATGAACTTCGACTTTAGGAATCGTGACGATGTCTAAAGCATCCCTTAACGCAATCGAGGTATGCGTGAGCGCACCTGGATTGATGATTAAGGCGTCATAGTTTTCATCGATGGCGTGATGGATGACATCGATCAGTTCTCCCTCATAATTGGACTGGTAAAACGTAAACTCAACTGTTTGATATTCATCAGCGAGTGTTTCATAGAGTTCGTCTTGTGTCATCGTGCCATAGAGTTTGGGATCGCGACGACCGAGCATGTTTAAGTTGGGTCCATGAATGAGCAATATATTCACAATAAGTCCTCCTTTTTGAGATGATCCATAATCTTTTGAACGGTTTCTTGGATGGTTCCATCATTGGAAATGATCACATCGGCGAATGAAACATACTTTAAATAGCGTTCGTTGTAGAGCGTATCTAATGATTTTTTCTTGAGTAAAGGTCGTTGATAGTCGTTTTCAAGCCGAACTCTGATGATTTCAATATCTGTATCCACATAGATCTTCAAACCCTTCATAAGGGCTTTATTTTCTTTTTTTGTGACGATGCCACCCCCACAACTGATCACGTGATCACCTTCAGGTAGCTTCATCAGCGCTTTTGTTTCAAGTTTTCTAAAGGTTTCTTCCCCATGCTTTTCAAAAATATCATCGATAAACATGAGGGCATCTTTTTCAATCATGCCATCTAGATCGATATAGGTATAGTTTAAGTCTTTGGCGAGATATCTCGCGATGGTGGTTTTACCACAGCCAGGCATGCCAATCAAGTAAATGTTCATAGAAACCTCGACGTTTATGGGTGGGTCATTCTGTTTTTTGGGGATACGTGATGGAAAAGGCAAGAATCAATTTAAGTGCGATCCCTGTATGAATTACGTGTAAATAAAGCGGGACTTCTTGGAAGAAAAAGATGGTGATGATCACGTTAAGAAAGACCAACATGGGTGCGATGATCCACTGGTGGATCGGATGTTTGATGATTTGAACTAAAATCGATGATGCGAGTATAAGAGCATAAACATAAAGTCCAATGATCAAAGGAAGAGAAACCAAAAGCACTAAAACGATGGGATAAATGTGAATGGGGACAAACCATTTTTTTCGTTTGGGATGTTTTTGATAATATGATTTCGTGCCCACTGTGAAATTGGCAACTGTTCCTGCAAAAACATCAAAGGTGATGACATATACCCAAAGTCTCAAGTGAATGGGAACACGTGCAAGTGCATCCTGACCAACGATGGGTAAAATGAGCACTGACATGAGACCTGCAATCATGATCAGTATTAAGGATCGTAATGTCGTTTCTTCACCGAAAAGATCATGTAAAAATGTCGGTATACGTATCTTCATAGGTCATTCTCCGAGATAAG
>DIKN01000051.1 GCA_002424575.1 Acholeplasmataceae bacterium UBA5617
ACCCCATCGCTCGTCAATGAACTCGCTATACCGAATTACATGTTTGGTCTTTTTTTTGCTGCTATGTCTTTTGGATTGATGGTTGGGGCTCCTTTTTGGGGAATACTAAGTGATCGTGGTCACCGCAAGTTATGGATTACGTTGGGATTGTCGGTTTATACAATGGCACAAATTGGTTTTGGTTATGTCGGTGAAGCGGGATGGATGGTCGCCTTTCGTCTGATCGGTGGTCTAGGGGTTGTGAGTGCGATTACCATTTTTACAGCCATCTTGGTTGAGCAAACACAAGCGAAAGACCGTGCAAAATGGTTAGCTTATGTGGCAGCATCATCAACTTTAGGTGCATCACTAGGTTATTATATCGGTGGATTTCTCGTCACCAACACCGCAGCAATCACCTTCTTTGGAACAGATAATCTTTCCCGTGTTTTTTTGATTCAGGCGATATCAAATGTCTTATATACGATGTTGATTATCTTCTTGCTAGGCGATGTCAATGTCAGACTAACCTTTCAACAAAAACCTTCGATGATCGAAGGGATCAAATCCATTTCAAAAATTGACAAGCGCCTTCTCATCTTCTTTATTTCCGTCACTCTGATGAATATGGCGAGCACCAATTTATCTAAATATATCGATATCTATTTTATTGATTTAGGATATTCTGAAAGTGATTTAGGAACATATGTCATGATCACAGGATTTGTATCCCTTGCTGCAAGCATTTTACTTGTTCGTCTTTTCTCGAGAATGAAGAAGCAATTGTTGCTCATCGCCGTGATTCATATCATCAGTGCAGGCATTGTTTTTTATGTCTTTCGAGCTCAACCTTTCATCACCATGATGTATACCATTTATATGCTTTACGTCATTTTTAGAGCAATCTATGTTCCACTTGAGCAAAGTTATATCGCCAAAGAAGCAAAAGAAGGATCGTATGGCAGTATCATGGGACTCAGACAATCGTTTGTATCATTAGGTATGGTTTTAGGACCTTTATTAGGTGGATTTCTCTATGAAGCATCACCTATATGGTTATTTGATTTTAATGGTATTCTCTTTTTGCTCGGTGTGATCCTTTTATTTTTTATTATCGTTATGGAACAAAAGAAGAAAAGACTTCTTGAAAAAGCACAACACATTGTTAATGAGCAAATGGTTGATGAGTATGCAAAGACAATGAGTGACTATGATGCAATCGATTAAATATTTCAAAGCACTCATCCGCAAAATGATCAATCCATAGACTTGATTTTCTATATACATGTTTGGAATCACGTTCAATCTTTAACCCGGTTCGTTCTAATCACTTCATCTCTCTTTGTTCATCCCCCTTTTTAAGACATAAAGCAGACCTTTGGTTTGCTTTTTACTATGTAAAAGATGAAACTTTTTCATGTAAAAATGAAAATGATGGTTCATGATGTGAATTGATGGGATAACCTTGTAATAAAAGCGCTTACATGTTACAATGAAATTGAAAATAACGATGGATAACCAAGGGCTTTTTTTATGGTCATTGGATATCGTGAGGTCATGCATGACGCATTGGATACAACATATACAACACAATCAAACAAGGACCTAAATCTCTCGAAAGGAAATGGAGACTGTTTTATGACGCTTAAGTTTAAACATCAACCGATTGTTGCTCCTGATTTCTTACTTCCCAGAAAAGGTATTGACCTTTCAAAATGGGCGGTCGTAGCTTGTGATCAATTCACGAGTTCACCCGAATATTGGCACGAACTTATCTCATATATCGATGATGAACCCTCGACTTATCGTATGATATTGCCTGAAGTTTACCTCGAATCCATGAAAGAGTCGACCATCACTCAAATTCAAGAAGCGATGTATGATTATCTTTCGGATGGTACCTTGCAATCCATAGGTTCTTCATTCATGTTGATTGAACGGACCACCCATCTTAATCGTCGTCGTTTAGGTTTGATGGTTGCCATTGATCTGGAGTCATACGATTATCAAGAGGGAAGTAAACCATTAATTCGAACAACCGAAAAAACCATTGTCGAACGCATTCCACCACGTGTAAAAATTCGCAAGGATGCACCACTCGAATTATCTCATGTCATGCTCTTGATGAATGATGACAAAAAACGGATTATTGAGCGTCTTTATGAAAACAGAAAAACACTGAAAAAGCGTTATGACTTTGTCTTAAACATGATGGGAGGACATCTCAGAGGGTATCAGATTTTTGACACTGAGCCTATCATCCAAGAATTTTACACCTTGATTGAAGACGAATCTGATCCCATCTTATTCGTTGTTGGCGATGGCAATCACAGTTTAGCCACTGCAAAAGCCCATTGGGAAAACATCAAAAAGGGATTAACACTGCTTCAGCAGCATGATCATCCTGCGCGCTATGCGATGGTTGAAATCGTCAATATCTACGACCCAGGTCTTGATTTTGAGGGCATTCATCGCGTACTGTTCAATGTTGAACCTGATTTTCTCATTGACTTATTCCATGCTGTCGATAAAGATGCTGAGTCATGGGTATATACCAAAGAGATTGGATCTGAACCGTTCTACATTCCAAAAAGCACAGCAGATGCTTATGAACAAATACAAGGTTTTATCGATCATTATTTAGCACATCATCCTAAAACAACGATTGATTACATTCATGGAGACGATGAACTGATACGTATTTGCAAACAAAATCCCAATGCAGTAGGCATTCATATGCCTGCTCTAGAAAAAAAGGATTTATTTCCTTTCATTCAAACAGGAAAAGTGTTACCGAGAAAGTCATTTTCTATGGGCAGTGCAACTGCAAAACGCTATTACCTAGAAGCCAGAAGAATTCGATAAAGATAAAGGAGAAAAAAGATGAAACGAATTTACAACTTTTCAGCAGGTCCTGCTATATTACCTGTTGAAGTGCTGCAAGAAGCAGCGAATGAAATGATGGATTATCAAAACAGTGGTATGTCTGTCATGGAAATGAGCCATCGTTCCAAGATTTATCAACAGATTATTGACGATGCAGAAAAAGACCTACGCGATATCCTTCACATCCCATCCAACTATAAAGTCCTATTCTTACAGGGTGGGGCAACACTTCAGTTTTCAATGATTCCCATGAATTTGATGAAACATGGCAAAGCAGATTACATCATTACGGGTCATTGGGCAAAAAAAGCAGCTGAAGAAGCCGAAAAATTCGGACATGTTAACATCGTTGCAAGTTCTCAAGATAAGATGTTTTCCTATATTCCTGATGTTTCAAATCTACCGATCTCTGATGATGCTGATTATGTCTTTATGTGCGATAACAACACCATTTATGGGACAAAATATCATACATTACCAAACACAAAAGGAAAAGTCTTAGTTTCTGATGCATCTTCATGCTTCTTATCTGAACCAATCGACGTCACCAAATATGGTGTCATTTTTGCAGGAGCTCAAAAAAATGTGGGTCCTGCAGGGACTGTCATTGTGATCATCCGCGAGGATTTGATACGAAAAGATATTGATCCCAAGACGCCGATTATGCTTCGTTACGACATCCATGCAGAAAATGGTTCGATGTATAACACACCTCCGACATATGGTATTTATCTCTGTGGTAAAGTTTTCAAGTGGCTGAAACAAAAGGGTGGTCTTGAAGCCATTCATCAAATCAATATCACCAAAGCAAATATTCTTTATCATTATCTCGATTCCAGCAAAATGTTTTACGGTACTGTTGAGAAAAAATCACGTTCATTGATGAACGTATGTTTCAAATCGACATCTGAAGCATTAGACGAGTTGTTTATCAAAGAAGCTAAAGCGATGGGTTTTGATAACCTTAAAGGTCATCGTACAACTGGTGGTATGCGCGCATCCATCTACAATGCGATGCCTATTGAAGGTGTACAAGCTTTGGTTGACTTCATGAGAGATTTTGAAAAGAGAAATGGGTGAAGACATGCGCATTCATTGTTTAAATAGCATATCAAAAGTTGGACTACATGAATTACCTCAAGATTTTATCTTGACACAAACACTTGATGATGCAGATGCTGTTCTTGTGCGCAGTGCTGTCATGCATGACATGATGATTCCGAAGTCATTAAAAGCAGTCGCACGTGCTGGTGCTGGTGTGAATAACATCCCTCTTGATGCGTATGCGAAACAAGGTATTGTGTGTTTTAATACACCGGGGGCTAATGCCAATGCCGTTAAAGAACTGATTATTGCAGGCATGCTGTTAGCATCTCGTGATATCATCGGGGGTGCAAACTGGATTCAAGCCAATAAGCAAGATCCTGAGATTGCAAAGACTGTTGAAAAAGCGAAGAATCAATTTGGTGGGACAGAAATTAAGGGTAAAACCATCGGTATCGTAGGTCTTGGTGCGATTGGGATGCAACTGGCAAAATCATGTGCATCTTTGGGTATGAAAATTATCGGGTATGAACGATTTGTATCACGGATTGATCGTTTGGAAATGCCTGAGGGGATGGTTTTGGCTTCGCAAGTTGAAGAACTCTATCCTGTTTGTGATTTCATCAGTTTAAACGTTCCCTTAAATAATGAAACCAAATATATGATTGATCAAAAAGCTTTGGATAAAATGAAAGATGGTATCATCATCCTCAATTTTGCGCGCGATCAACTCATCTGCGATCAAGATATAAAAGTTGCCCTCGAAAACAATAAAGTGCGTTGCTACGTCACCGATTTTCCAAACACCGAAACAGCAAACATGAAAGGTGTGCTTGCAATTCCTCATTTAGGAGCATCGACCGAAGAAGCGGAAGACAACTGTGCAGTCATGGCAGTTCATCAACTTGTTGACTTTTTCAAACAGGGTAATATCAAAAACTCTGTCAATTTTCCAGATGCAACATTGGGGATCAAAAAACATCCACGCATCACTTTACTGGGTGAAGTAAGTCTTGATCCCTCTAAGATCATCGATTTAATTGGACAACAACGCATCATGCAATCGATGATTCAAACCAATGGGAAATACACCACGATGATCTATGATCTCGCAAAACCACTTGATGATAAAATGAATCAAGCACTCCAGTCAGTCCCTGGTTTGTTACGCATTCATCACACATAATCGAAATCCACGGCAATCAAACAGCCGTGGATTTTTAAGAAATTTGGATATTTCGATGTATAATAGACATAATTAAGTGAGGAATTTGCATGAAACTCTTTCTTTTTCCAAAAGGTCATCGTGCGAGACAAGCCGCATATCTGATTCTTATCAGCTTTTTATTTCTCATGCTTTTTTATGTCGTAGATGATTTTCTTCTCCACGGTGAAGCGGCTGGATTTATGCTCGTTCTTTTGAATGTTTTGGTCATTTTCTCATGGTTATTCGCACTATGTGGGACGATTGTTGGTCTTGTTTCCATCTATAAAACCAAAGAGTTTTCTTTTTT
>DIKN01000131.1 GCA_002424575.1 Acholeplasmataceae bacterium UBA5617
CAGTCATCGCTGGAGCCGATCAATTCGTAACTGACAAAAAAGGGAATAAATCCCGTAAAACAGGCCGCGTTATCAAAGTGTATCCAAGAACGGATCGCGTGTTGGTTGAAGGTGTCAACATGGTTAAAAAACATCAAAGACCAACCCAAGCCAATGATAAGGGCGGTATCGTAGAAAAAGAAGCACCCATTCATGTTTCGAACGTAGCACTCCTTGATCCAAAGACAGGTAAACCAACCCGTATCGGCATCAAAGAAGTCGATGGTAAGAAGATCCGCTACGCGAAAAAATCAGGCGCAAGCCTTGATAAATAAGGAGTTTAGACAATGAGCATCATTAAAGAAAGATATGACAATGTTGTCAAACCCGAACTGATTAAGGCATTTAATTACACGTCTGTGATGCAGGTGCCTAAAATTGAAAAAATTGTTGTCAACATGGGTGTCGGTGACGCCGTATTCAACCCCAAAGTCTTAGACGATGCGGTTGAAGAATTAAGAGCAATCACCGGTCAAAAACCACTCGTAACCAAAGCAAAGAACTCCATTTCTAACTTCAAACTTAGAGAAGGTATGGCTATTGGTGCGAAGGTTACACTCCGTGGTGATCGCATGTGGTTTTTCCTTGATAAGCTGATTAATATCGCACTCCCACGTGTACGTGACTTCAGAGGTATTTCTTCAAACTCCTTTGATGGTCGTGGTAACTACACGGTTGGTATCAAGGAACAAATCATTTTCCCAGAAATCAGCCTCGACAAAGTTAAAAAAGTTCGTGGTATGGACATCGTAATTGTAACAACGGCACAATCAGACCAAGAAGGTCGTCAACTCTTGACACTCCTTGGCATGCCGTTTAAGAAGTAAGGAGGCGCACTATGGCAAAAAAATCAAAGATCGTAAAAGAAGCAAAGCGTCGCGTGATTGTTGAACGTTATGCAGACATTCGTGAACAGTTAAAAGAAAAGGGCGATTACGCTGCACTTTCTAAACTTCCACGTAATGCATCTCCAACACGTTTAAGAAATCGCGATGCACTTGATGGTCGTCCAAGAGGCTATATGCGCAAGTTTGGCTTGTCACGTTTAACATTCCGTGAATTGGCACATAAGGGTGAACTTCCCGGTGTCAAAAAAGCAAGCTGGTAAGGAGGAAGAACAATGGTTATGACTGATCCAATTGCGGATATGCTGACCCGTATTCGTAACGCGAATAGAATGCGTCACGAAAAAGTAGAAATGCCAGCTTCTCGTTTGAAGACCGATGTCTTATCGGTTCTCAAAAAAGAAGGTTTTATTGTGGACTACCAAGTCGCAAAAGATGGCGTTCAAGGCAAAATTGTTGTCACCTTGAAATACACATCCAATAAAGAACGTGTTATCAAGGGATTAAAACGGATATCGAAACCAGGTCTTCGTGTGTACACTACAGTTGAAAATCTACCCAAGGTCTTAAACGGTCTCGGGATTGCTGTGATTTCCACATCAAAAGGTATTATGACCGATCGTGAAGCACGTTTGGCACAAGTTGGCGGCGAAGTACTCGCCTACGTTTGGTAATTAAGGAGGATATTATGTCACGTATAGGTAATAAAGTGATTCATGTTCCTGCTGGCGTTACTGTAACGATTAACCCTGAAAACCACGTGGTTGTTAAGGGTCCAAAAGGTCAACTTGAATTCACATTTAACAACACGCTCACCATCAAGCTGGAAGGTCATGATGTTCACATCAGCCGTCCAAATGATGAAATTTTTACACGTAAAATTCACGGAACAACCCGCGCTCTGTTAGCAAACATGGTGCACGGTGTGTCCGTCGGCTTCAAGAAGCAACTTGAAATTCGCGGTGTCGGTTACCGTGCAGCACTCCAAGGCAACGTGGTTAACTTAGCGATGGGTTATTCTCATCCTGTTGATCTCGAAATCCCCAAAGGGCTCAAGGTATCTATTCCTAAGAATACCGATATCATCATCGAAGGTGCTGATAAGCAACTCGTTGGTGAATTTGCAGCGAAAATCAGAAGTGTTCGTAAGCCAGAGCCTTACCTTGGAAAAGGTATTCGCTATGTAGACGAATATGTGGCTAGAAAAGCCGGAAAGACTGCTAAGTAAGGGAGGACGCACATATGATCAGAAAAAATTCAAGTAATGAAACTCGTCAAAAGCGTCATCTTCGTATCCGCAAGATCGTGCAAGGAACACAGGAACGTCCAAGACTTTCCATCTACCGTTCCAACTCTGCTATCTATGTACAAATCATCGATGACGAAAAGCAAACAACATTGCTTTCCGCACGTTCTCAGGAACTCGGCCTTAAGCATTCAAACATTGAAACCGCTAAGGCAGTTGGTAAATTGATTGCTGAAAAGGCATTAGCTCAAGGTGTATCATCAGTTGTTTTTGATCGCAGTGGTTATCTCTACCACGGCAAGATCAAGGCATTAGCTGAAGCTGCACGTGAAGCTGGCCTGCAATTCTAAGGAGGAGAACGAACATGGCAAAAGAAAGATACATGCAAGAAGAACAAACCGACAACCAGTTCGAAGAACGCGTTGTTGCCATTAACCGCGTCACCAAAGTTGTTAAGGGTGGTCGCCGTTTCCGTTTTGCAGCCTTAGTTGTTATCGGTAACAAACAAGGTCAAGTCGGCTTTGGTACAGGTAAAGCTGCTGAAGTTCCCGATGCGATTAAAAAAGCAGTTGAACAAGCGAAGACAAACATGATCAATGTTCCTATCGTAGGTTCAACCATTCCTCATGAAATCACAGGTCACTACGGTGCAGGTAAAGTATTTTTAAAGCCTGCAGCTGAAGGTACTGGTATCATCGCTGGTGGTGCGGTCCGTGCTGTATTCGAACTCGCTGGCGTCAATGATATTCTCTCCAAGTCACTCGGTTCAAGCACACCCATTAACATGGTTCGTGCAACCTTCAAAGGTTTACAAGAACTGAGAACGGCTGAAAAAGTCGCTGCTCTTCGTGGCATCGATATCTCGGGGTTGGTCTAATGAAACTACAAGTAACACTCAAAAGAAGCCTGATTGGACGCAAGCCTAATCAAATTAAAACAGCACATGCATTAGGACTGAGAAAAGTTAATCAAGTCGTGGTAAAAGAGGCTAATGAAGCCATTACCGGAATGATCAATACCATCATTCATTTGGTTGACGTCAAAGAAGTAGAGTAAGGAGGACGACCCATGTTAAACGAATTAAGACCCGTAGAAGGCGCTCGTAAAAACCGTAAACGTGTAGGTAGAGGTCCAGGTTCTGGAACCGGTAAAACAGCTGGTAAAGGAACTAAAGGTCAGCTCGCACGCTCAGGTGGCGGCCCTCGCCCAGGTTTTGAAGGTGGACAGATCCCCTTCTTCCAAAGACTTCCCAAGCGTGGATTCAACAATGTTAACCGTAAAGAATACGCTGTTGTAAACTTATCCGATTTGAATCAATTCAATGATGGAGAAATCATTACCCCAGAAGTATTAATCGCTCGCAATGTTTTGAAAAAGCTTAACTCTGGCGTCAAAGTTCTTGCAAACGGAACATTGGAAAAGAAGTTAACCGTCAAAGCACATGTCTTTTCAAAGGCTGCTGAAGCAGCTATCGTAGCGGCTGGTGGAACTGTTGAGGTGATGTAAAGTGTGGTTACGTATAAAGCGAATTCTAAGTAACAAAACGGTGATGCTACGCTTAGCATTCACCCTATTCATTCTTTTGGTTGTTAGAATTACAAGTCATATCACAGTACCACTCTTCGACACACGTGCGATTGTTCAATTTATGGAATCCTCGGGTAGCTTTGTTGCCATCTTGAATAACTTCAGTGGTCAAGCGCTCGAACGATTCTCGATTCTCGCACTCGGGATTTCACCCTATATCACCGCATCCATTGCGATTCAAATGCTACAAATGGTCGTTCCATCCTTCAAGGAATGGAGTGAACAAGGTGAAACAGGTAAGCAAAAACTTAACCGTATCACCCGCTATTCTGCGATCGCTTTAGCATTCATTCAAGCATTTGCACTCATCATTGGTATGAGCGTTAACGGTAGCGTGCTCGTGCCTTCGCTCGAAGCATCTGCAGTTGAACAATATCGTTATTTCTTCTATATCTACATGGCACTCGTCATGACCGGTGGTTCTGCGCTCGCCATTTGGCTTGCCGATATGATCACCAAGCGTGGTATAGGAAACGGAACCTCGATTTTAATCACTGCCGGTATCGTCACCAGCTTACCCGCGATGTGGACAACCCTATGGACAAAATATGTGGTTAACGGAACAGGTGGATGGGACATTGTCTTCTTCATCATGATTCTAGTTCTCTATTTTGCAATTTTACTTGGTGTCGTTTACATGCACATTGCTGTACGCAAGATTCCCATTCAATATGCGAACCGTCAGGGTAAATCAGATTCTCATATTCCCATGAAGATCAACAGCGCAAGCGTGATCCCTGTCATCTTCGCACAAACCATTCTCAGTATCCCACTGACCGTCGTCGGTTTTACCGGTGGTGGTTCAGTCACAGGTATTGGGGCATGGATTAACAGTATTTTCAATTACCAAGAACCCATCGGGTTTATCCTCTATGTCATTTTGATTATCGTGTTCTCATTCTTCTATTCCTTCTTAACCATCAACCCTGAGAAGATTTCAGAAAACTTAACGAAGTCGAATGCATACGTACCCGGTATTCGTCCAGGTATTGATACCAAGGACTTCATTGCGAAGCTCCTCTTCAAGATTACGGTCATCGGTACTGTCTATCTTGTCGTACTTGCCATCTTACCGATACTCACAACGATTGTTTTCGGATTCACCGGAAATGAAGCAAATGCGATCACTTTAGGTGGAACCAGCTTACTGATTATTGTAGGGGTTGCTATTGAAACCACACAGCAGGTAGAAGCAGACGCAAGTCAAACAGAATACAGTGGCATCTTTCGCTAAGTGAGGATATGATTATGCGCATCATTCTGATGGGCCCTCCCGGTGTGGGTAAGGGTACAGAAGCAGAACTTTTGGTGAAACATTATCATATTCCACATGTGTCGACCGGACAAATCTTCCGGGAGCTCTATAAAGATAATACAACCGTTGGTAAAATTGCTAAAGAATACATCGATCGCGGCGAACTCGTCCCTGATCACATCACGAATGAAATCGTTCGTCACCGATTGATGCATAAGGATTGCAAGAAGGGTTTTCTCTTCGACGGCTATCCGCGTAACATTGAACAAGCGAAAGCATTTGATGTTCTTCTCGATGAAATGGGTTGGAAGCTCAATGCGGTGATCAACATCGCAGCTCCCGACGACGTCATTGTGAAGCGTATTGCAGGGCGACGTGTCTGCGAATCCTGTGGCGCTGTCTATCATATCATCAACAAAAAGCCCCAAATAGAAGGCATCTGTGATCTTGATGGTGGTAAACTTATTCAGCGTGCAGATGACATGGAAGAAACGGTTCAACGAAGACTTCGCGTCTATAATGAACAAACAGCACCTGTCATCGGCTACTACAGAAACAAAGGATCTATCGTTGAGATCGATGGCACACAATCGATCCAAACAACCGATTCAACCATTAAGAAAGTATTAGGTGAGATGAATTGATCTTAATCAAATCACAACGCGAAATTGAGTTGATGCGTGAAGCTGGACGCATCTTAGATTTAACGAGACAACTGCTTGAACATCAGATCAAGCCCGGTGTTTCAACGCTTCAACTCGATGCGCTCGCCGAAGAACATATTCGACATCTTGGAGCTACCCCCTCTTTCAAAGGTTATCATGGCTTTCCAGGATCCATCTGTACTTCCATCAATGAAGTTGTTGTTCACGGTATTCCTTCTGCAAAGCATGTGCTCAAAGAAGGAGACATTATTACCTTAGATTTTGGCGTCAATTACAAAGGATATCACGCCGATTCCGCGACCACCTATCCTGTAGGACAGGTGACCAGAGAGATTCAACAACTCTTAGACGTTACGGAAAAAAGTTTATACATCGGACTAGAACAAGCAAAACCAGGCAACCATGTATCCGATATATCCTACGCGATTGAAAGTTTCGTCAAACCCTTCGGGTATGGTATCGTTGAAGAGTTCACCGGTCATGGCATCGGTAGAGATCTTCATGAAGAACCTTACGTTCCCAATTTTGGAAAACCGAAGCAAGGCCCGGTGTTGAAACCGGGAATGACATTTTGCGTGGAACCGATGATCAATCTCGGAACCAAACGCGTAAAAATACTGTCTGATAATTGGACAACAGTCACATCGGATCGCAAACCATCCGCTCACTTTGAGCACATGATTGTGATCACGGAAACTGGATATGAGATCTTAACCATTGCAAAGAAGGAGTGAATCTATGGCTAGAGAAGATTTAATTGAAGTCGAAGCAAAAGTCATCGAAGTGTTACCTAATACCAAATTCAAGGTTGAACTTCTCCAGAACGGTCATATCGTTCTGGCACACGTATCTGGTAAAATCCGCATGAATAACATACGCATTTTACCTGGTGATAAAGTAACCGTTGAGTTATCACCATACGATCTAACACGCGGCCGCATCACATATCGCCGCAAATAAGGAGGAAATGATATGAAGGTTCGAGCATCAGTAAAAAAGAGAAGCGAAGACGATATCATCGTCAAGCGTAAAGGCAAAATTTATGTCATTAACAAAAAAAATAAAAGACATAATCAGAGACAAGGATAGTAGGAGGAAACTATGGCAAGAATAGCAGGCGTTGACATTCCAAGCGACAAACGCGTCGTGGTTTCGTTAACTTATGTATACGGAATTGGGTTACCCCTTTCCAAGCAAATTTTAAAGGACGCAAACGTCAGTGAAGAGACTCGCGTCAAGAACTTATCAGAAGATGAATTAAACCGCATCCGTCAAGAAGTGACCAAGTACACCACCGAAGGTGACTTACGTCGTGAAATCACGCTCAACATCAAGCGTCTGATGGAAATCGGTTCTTATCGTGGCATTCGTCACCGTAAGGGATTGCCTGTTCGTGGTCAAAATACCCGTAACAATGCGCGTACCAGAAAAGGTAAAGCTAAGGCAATCGCTGGTAAGAAGAAGTAAAGGAGGAATAGAACATGGCTAAGAAAAAGACGACTAAACGCAAGGTTAAAAAGAATATTCCCCTTGGTGTTGCACACATTCATACCACATTTAACAATACCATCGTCACCATCACCGATGTGGATGGCAATGCGATCGCATGGAGCAGTGCTGGTGCACTTGGCTTCAAGGGATCAAAGAAGTCCACACCTTATGCAGCACAAATGTCTGCAGAAGCAGTTGCTAAAGCAGCAATGGATAATGGTATGATTAAAGTTGAAGTATCAGTTAAGGGACCTGGTCCAGGTCGTGAAGCAGCGATTCGTTCGCTTCAAGCAGCTGGATTAGAAATCACTGCAATCAAAGATGTAACACCCGTACCACACAACGGATGCAGACCACCCAAACGTCCACGTGGCTAATTTGAAGGAGGGGTAACTTGTGAAAGATTTAAAGTTTGAAAAACCAACCGCAGTTGAAGAAATATCTGTAGACGGTAATAAAGGGCGTTTCGTGATTAAACCTCTTGAAAGAGGATATGGTATTACACTCGGTAATGCCTTAAGACGTGTGCTCTTGTCTTCATTACCAGGAGCAGCCATCGTGAACATCAAGATTGATGGCGTTGAACACGAATTCTCCACCATCGAAGGTGTTTATGAAGACGTGATGGGTATTGTCTTAAACTTAAAGAAGGTCATCTTCGCAGTTGAATCCAATGACCCTGACTTTGAACAAAAACTTGAACTCTATGCTGTAGGTGCCGGTCCGGTAACCGCGAAAGAATTCAATCATGTGGATGGCGTTGAGATTATCAACCCCAACCAAATCATCGCCAATCTCGCCGACAACGGTCGTTTAGCGATGGAAGTCACCGTTCGCCGTGGCGTCGGTTACGTTTCTGCTGAAAAGAATAAGTATTTCTCAAGAAACGAAAAGAGCATCATCGCAATTGATGCGATTTACACACCTGTCACCCGCGTGTCCTATCATGTGGAAAAGACAAGAGGTGATGCTGATGAACTCATGCTTGAAATCGAAACCAATGGTGCGATTCAAGCGAAAGAATCACTCGCACTCGCATCGAAAATGTTGATCGATTACTTCAGTGAAATCGTTAAGATCAGTGAAAAAGCCGTATCAACAGACTTCATCTTCGAACAAGAGGAAGAACCCACCAACAAGAAACTCGACATGAAGATTGAACAACTCGATCTATCGGTTCGTTTGTTCAACAGTTTAAAGCGTTCGGGCATTTACACCGTCGGTCAAATCATTCGTTTGACTGAAGAAGATGTCATGCGTTTTCGTAGCCTCGGCAGAAAGTCCTTTAAGGAATTGAAGGAAAAACTTGCTGAACATGGCTTAGAATTTGAAAACAGCGCAAATAAAGAATCAAAATTTCATTTAGACGATGAAGAGAAGGAGTAAATCATGGCTTATAGTAGATTAAGAAGATCAAGCGATCAGAGAAAAGCCCTCCTCCGCGACCTCGTGACCGATATCATTATCAATGAACGTATCGTCACCACCGAAGCGAAGGCGAAAGAATTGAAGAAGCTCGCCGACAAGATGATCACTCTAGCAAAGGAAGGCACCCTCGCATCACGCAGAATGGCTGCTGAAACCGTACGCTTTGAGGATGTTAAAGAAGGCCAAAATGCACTTCAAAAGTTATTCTCTGAACTCGGACCTCGCTACCAAGATCGCAAAGGCGGCTATACCCGTATCATTAAGACATTACCAAGACGTGGCGATGCTGCGCCAATGGCAATCATTGAATTTGTTTAATTGAAACAGGCTTCGGCCTGTTTTTTGTTTCATGAGACTAAAAGTTGTGTACAATAGAAGTAAAAGGGGTGATCATATGCAAAAAGAAGCTTTAAAAAAATGGTATGAAAAGAATCATTTATCCGCTGAAAAATGGCACATCGCAGATACTTTTTTGGACGTAGTCGAAGGATTTTTAGACGAGCATCTTCTGCATGACATCGATCATCTATCGATAGAAAAATTGGATGAGGTCATTCGTTATATGGTGATCACCAATCAAAACCATATCGATCATTTTGTCGTGCTCATGCGATACTACAGAATGATCAATCATCACGAAAACTTTATTCACTTAACCAAGTATACAGGGAGTTATGGCGTCATCGAATCCATTCTTGCTAAACTCACCAAAGTGGCAGGACAATCCGTCACCAAAGCCCTTTTAGAGACATTCGATATCCCAATACTTGGCACATCACCCAAAGAGATAGCATCTTTTACAGCGTCTTTTATCACGTGGTTAGAAGAACATCTTGAAGAAGATAGTATGCGAAGAGTACTTGCAGATAACCATCATCAAATACCTAAAGAAGCATTCATGGAAGAAAAAATATACTATGAATCAGCTCCAACATTAGAGATCTATTTAAAAGAACTACACGAACGAAAAATAAAAGAACTTGAAAAGTTTTACCATGAAGGTAGAGTGTGGTTTGAACAGACGATCACACCTGAAGTCATTGAATATGTTAAATCCAATCAAGAGATCATGTCAGCTGTCTTAAAAGACGATGCACTTTATATCACCAAAATACCCTACGATACGAAAGCTTATCTCGAAGCTCAGACAAAACAAGATGAAAATTATTATTTATGTCATTGCCCCTTTGCACGAGAAGCCATCAAACATCAAGACACTATCATCTCAGCCAATTGGTGTTATTGTAGTGGAGGATTTACCAAGTTTCCTTTTGATATCATCTTTGATCGTGATTTAAAGATTGAGATGCTTGCATCAGCACTCCGTGGTGATGGGGCATGTCGGTTTAAAATCGATTTAAAGGATATTCCTTATAAGCGATAAGTGAGCACTCATGTGCTTACTTTTTTATTAAAATGAACCTCGAATGTATGTTTTAAGTTGTTATTTATAACAAAGTTTTATACAATAGATATGCACTTCAAAAATGAATACGAGGTTAAACATGAAAAGAATTTATTTACTTATGGCAGCAATCGTCCTAACATTAAGTCTTTTTGCTTGCACACAGGCTGCATCATTACAAACGGTTACGAACAGCATCAACATCGGATTTGCTGATGGGGACTCCTTATCATCGATTACAACCCATATCACCTTACCCTTATCATCAGATAAAAATAAAAATGTTGAACTTTCCTGGGAAAGTGATCAACCTACAATCTTAGATGCTTTTGGTACTGTCAACCGTCCAGAAGTCACAACCGAAGTCACCTTAACACTAACGGTAACACTTGGTTCTGAGGTGATGACACGAACCTTCTATTTGACTGTCATCGGTTTATATAACAACGTGACCGTTCAATTTATGGTTTTAGATCAGGTTTATCAAACATACACCGTTAAAGCTGGTGAACGTATTACAGCATTTGCTAATCCTGTTGTTGAAGGTTATACCTTTGAAGGGTGGTATCTCGCACCTGAAGGAACAACACCTTACCTCTTTACGGATGCTATCACAGGTCCTTGGGTCATTGAAGCAAGAATGACTGAAATTCAGATGGGTTCTTACACCGTAGAGATATACCACGAAAACATCAACGATGAGCTCTATACACTGATTTCTTCAGAAACCAAACAAGCCCCCATTGGAACAACAATCTTTATCCCAACGAGTGAAACAGGCTTGATTCTCAATACAGAGTTAAGCAATCCATCCGGTTTAATTTCATCGACACCGATCACCCTAAAACTTTATTTTGATCGTGAAGACTATACCATCATTTTCATGAGTGATGGCATAGAAGTCGATCGCGATGTCATTAAGTTTGGCCAATCGATTTTTCTTCCCACAGGCCTTTCTAAAGATGATCACGTTTTATCGGGATGGGCTTATAATAGCGCAGGGACACAACCATTCAGTTTAAATGATACCGTCGCATCCAACATCACCTTATATGCCGTATGGCAATATGATGCCGTCTATACCGATTATTATGCATCGATTACCGGTGTGACCGATACACAATTAAAAGCAGCACTTCGTACACTGATCACACAAATGACATTAAAAACTTATGGCGATGCCCGCTATATCTTAGATGATACTGATCGCGATCCCAACAATGCAAGTAACGTTATTCTTGTGTATAATAGAGCTTCTGTTTCTGGTGCGTGGGATGGTGGTATCGTATGGAATCGTGAACACGTATGGCCACAAAGTTTTCTCGGTGCTGATGCTGTTAATGAAGTGGCCAATATTGCCTCCGACTTACAAAATCTTAAACCCGCTAATCCAGGTATTAACTCATCTCGAGGCAATAGCCCATTTGTAGCTGGATCAGGAACTTATCGTTTGATCAGTGGCAGCGGATTCTTCCCAGGTGATGCCGATCGCGGGGATATCGCACGCATTCTACTCTATATGCATGTCAGATGGAATCTGATCATCAACACCTCTACAGTTGGCGATTTGAATTTACTTTTAAGATGGCATATTCAAGATCCTGTCGATCAATTTGAAAGAAATCGTAACGAAGTCATTTTTGCACAACAGAATAACCGTAACCCCTTTATTGACCATCCCGAATTTGCAGAACGCATTTGGGGACCCATCGTCGTAACAACTACGAATCAACAAGCAACACTCAATGTGGATGCTATTAATCCCCTTGAATATATCATCATTGAGATTGACATTCATTATACGGAGTTCAAAAAATCAACATATACCATGTAGGAGGGAATGTCTATGAAAACAAGACCTTTTGGTCAAACCGGTTTTCAGATCACCGAGATTGCACTTGGAACATGGCAACTAGGCTCCCGTTGGGGAGACCCCTTTGATGAAAAGATGGCTTTTGATACGCTTAAAACCGCACAAGCATGTGGCATCAATGCACTGGACACCGCGGATGTTTATCAGGGTGGTTTGAGTGAATCGACCATCGGTAAGCACAATCAAACATTAAAAAAACCTTTCTTTGTTATCACCAAGATTGGACGTTACTTACCCAAACAGGATACAACACTCTACACCAAAGAAAGACTTGAAACATACATCGATGATTCAAGAAAAAGACTTCAAGTGGATGCCTTGGATATGGTGCTTCTTCACTGTCCTCCGACAGATCTTTATGATCACCCAGAAATCTTTGGTTACATGGATGATTTTAAACGATTAGGAAAGATCAAACATTATGGCGTTTCCATTGAAAAGATTGAAGAAGGTATCAAAGCGATGAATTACCCCGGTGTGGAAGCTATCGAAGTTATCTTCAATATGTTTCGCTTAAAACCACTTGAAACCTTATTGCCACTGGCGAAACAAAAAGGTGTTGGCATCATTGTGCGTGTCCCGTTAGCGAGTGGATTACTCACCGGTAAATATTCGAATAAAACAACCTTTGGTCCAAACGATCACCGAACATTCAATCGTCAAGGTGAAGCTTTCGATAAAGGTGAAACATTCAGTGGTGTTCCCTATGAAGTGGGTTTAAAAGCTGTCGAAGAACTCAAAAAAGTATTTCCTGAAGGACAACTCGCACCGTATGCACTTCGTTGGATTCTTATGTTCGAGGGTGTTTCCACCATCATCCCAGGTGCAAGCCGTCCTGAGCAAATTTTAGAAAATATGAAAGCGGCAGAACTTCCACCGCTCAGTAAAAAGATGATGAAGGATGTCAAACGTATCTACGATACCACCATCAAACCCCATGTCCATCATTTATGGTAACGAAAAGGCCAAATTGCTTTGGCCTTTTGTATTTTGATTATTCGATTTCAGCAATAATCGTCTTCTTACCACGAAGTTCAAGGTAGAAGTTGGCAACGGTGGTGTTGATGTAAGGGATTAAGAAGAACATCCCAATACCAAATGTGAAGAGTGTTAAAATAAACCAACCGATGAAGCTTAAGTAAAGCATCAACAGTTCTGTTTTATGACCTTTCATCATTTCTTGAGACTTATCAATCGCCTTCATTGCATCCATATCAGGATTTTCAGCAATGATATAGGGTGTCATGGAATAAGCTAAAGCCTTAATAATTCCAGGAATGATAAAGAGTAAGGACCATAAGAAAGTGAAGATGCTTGTCAAAATCCATGCCAATAACGAATTCACAAAACTCTTTTTAAATCCTTCAAGTAACAATTCAAGTTTCTTACCTTCAGGATTGACTTCAATCATGTCAATCAAATAAATCGATTGACCCACTAAAAGTGGACCAGCAATAATAAAACCGATGATACCAATGGATGTACCTGCAGGTAATGCGGTGACAATCAGCGTCACAACCAATACCATCCAATAGCTCTTTCTAAGCTGTTCCCATGCTTGACTTCTCAATTCTTTACTTGTTTTCATGCTATCCCTCCTATGAGTAACGTATAGTATCATTATATGATAGATTGGTAAAAAAATGACAAGTAATTCTTATCTTTCTTAGAAGATGGTGGTAAAATGGCTTTGAAAACGCGTTTGAAGGGAAGGGATAACATGTTAAAAATTGAACACGTTTCTAAAAGTTATGATGGCGTCAAGAAAGCTGTCAATGATGTTTCGCTTGTCATCGAACCAGGTGATATCTTTGGTTTTGTTGGACACAACGGTGCCGGGAAAACGACACTCCTTAAGAGCATTGCAGGCATCATCGATTTTGACGAAGGTGATATCTTTGTCGATGGGTTTCATGTTAAAAAAAATCCGATGGATGTCAAAAAACGTATTGCGTATATTCCTGATAACCCCGATGTGTATGAATCGTTATCGGGATTAGAATATCTTGAATTGATTGCTGATGTCTTTGAAATGGGTCAAGAAGATCGTGCAAAAATCATCGATCAATACGCAACCCTTTTTGAGATCAGAGATGTTCTCAATAACCCCATCTCATCTTATTCACACGGGATGAAACAAAAATTAGTCATCATCAGTGCACTCATTCACAAACCCAAGTTATTCTTGCTCGATGAACCTTTTGTTGGACTCGATCCCAAAGCAAGCTTCCAATTAAAAGAGATCTTCAAAATGATGTGTGAACAGGGCACAGCTATTTTCTTTTCGACTCACGTCTTAGAAGTCGTTGAAAAACTATGCAATAAGGTTGCGATTATCAAGCAGGGCAAGATTGTTGCCTATGGAGAAACCCAAAAGATTATCAAAGATCAGTCGCTTGAAAGTATCTTCATGGAAATTCAGAAGGAATCCTAATGTATACCACGCTTGTTAAATTATTCTTAAAAGAAAACATCTCCCTTAAGCGACTGATGGGGTTTGATGTTAAAAAGTCGAAAGCAAAAGCTATTCTTATTGGTTTAGCCATTCTTTATTCCATAGCAGCCTTTATTGGTGTTTTTGGTTACATGTTTTTTGATTTAGGAAAGATCTTACATGGATTAGGACAAGATGCGATTCTGATCAGTTTTAT
>DIKN01000115.1:0-22848 GCA_002424575.1 Acholeplasmataceae bacterium UBA5617
TTCAAACGTGCTGATCTTTCGAGGAGTCTTGAATGGAGATAAAAGACGTCCCCTGGATAAGCTTCGCGTCCCGGTGGACGACGAAGGAGGAGTGAGAGTTCACGATAAGCGACCGCATGTTTCGATAAGTCATCATAAACGATGAGAACATCTTTACCCTGTTCCATGAAATATTCACCCATGGTGACACCAGCAAATGGTGCTAAGTAAAGAAGGGTTCCTTCTTTGGATGCACCTGCGGTGACAACGATCGTATAATCCATCGCATGATGTTGTTGAAAGAGTTGGACAAGTGAGGTTACAGATGATTCCTTTTGACCAATCGCAACATAAATACAAATCGTATTTTTTCCTTTTTGATTCAATATGGTATCAACTGCAAGCGTTGTTTTTCCGGTTTGACGGTCACCAATAATCAGTTCTCTTTGACCACGTCCGATGGGGACAAGGGCATCGATCACTTTAATTCCGGTTTCCATCGATGCATTGATGGATCCGCGTTGCATCACACCTTGTGCTTTGCGTTCAACAGGAAGATAACGTTTCGCTTCAATCGGACCTTTTGCATCAAGAGGTTCACCTAAAGGATTGACGACACGACCTAAAAGTTCCTCACCGACAGGGACTTCGAAAATACGTTTGGTTGTTTTTACGGTGTCGCCTTCTTTGATCAGTTCGCTACTGCCAAGCAAAATGACACCGACGCTGTGTTCTTCTAAGTTAAAGACGAGTCCTTTAACGTGATGTGGAAACTCTAAGAGTTCACCCATCATGGCTTGTTGTAGACCGTAAACGATGGCAATACCATCCCCTACGGAGAGGACTTTACCAACATTTTCAAGTTTGACATCCTGCTCGTAGGACTCAATCTGCTTTTTGATTATTTCAGTCATTTCTTGGACTTTAATTTTTGACATGGGGTCACCGCCTTATATCATCTGATAGAGCTCTTCAAGTTCACGTGCAATCGAGCGATCTAGCGCCTGACCTTGGTACTCAACCTTTAAACCACCGATCAACGTTTTATCCACATGAAGATGGAGATGAACGTTGTGGTGAGGAAAAGTGGGTTGAATGGCTTGAAGAATCATATGTTCTTGTTCTTGTGTTAATTTTTTAGCTGAAAAGATATTGACATGGGCAATCTTGAGATGAGCACGCACCAATTTATTCCACTGTGCAAAAATCTCCGTGATGGCAAACATCTGATTTTTTTGTGCAAGCATCTTGAGAAATGAACGAAAAATAACATCGTAGCCGAGGGCATCGATTTTACTTGCTTTATCGTGGAGACTGACCATTGGCGAATCCATCATCTCAGTCCATCCGTGCAATGCTTTGATGGTTTGTTGAAGTGACTCAAATTGATAATGGATGATATCCACTTTTTCACTGGTTTTCGCCAATTCAAAAAGTGCCTTCGCATGATTAGAGGTGCGCATTATCGTGTGTTCTCCCGAATGATCTCTTCAATCAAATCTTGGTGAAGTGATTCATCGATTTCACGTTTTACAATTTTCTCAGCTGCTGCAAACGCAATGGTCTTAATCGATTCTTTAATCTCTTCATTGGCTTGTTCAATTTCATATTGAATGTCTTTTTCAGCTTGTTCGAGACGACGCTTCGCTTCTGCTTTAGCGGCTGTAATCATCTCTTCTTGTTGCTCGTATGCTTCTTGCGTCAATTTCTCTTTGAGGATGCGTGTTTCCTCTTTCATCGCTTCGTAATCTTTGGATGCTTGTGCCTGAATTTGAATGGCATGCTTTCTTTCTGTTTCCGCTGTCGTTATAGCTTCTTGAATCATTTCTTGACGTTTTGCCAAAAAAGCGGTCACTTTGGACCAAAAAAAGCGCTTCACGATGAACACGAGGACGAAAAATGCGATGAGGTTGAGTAACACGATATCTGGTCTATTGATGACTGAGTTTAATCCGTCTTCGAGATTGCTGACCAGTTCGTTAAAGATCTCGTTTAAATTCACAACGATCAAATCCTATCTTATTTGGATGTGAGAATAAAGGCAATGATTAATCCGTAAATACCGGTGGTTTCTGCAACCGCTTGAGTGATCAAGGTGGTCACTAAAATTTTACTTTGTGCTTCAGGTTGACGGCCGACGGCTTCAGCAGCTTTGCTGGCAGCAATACCCTGTCCAATACCAGTACCGAAACCGGTGAATACAGCGATACCTGCACCAATATAACCTAAACCTCTAGCATAAAATTCGTTGGGAATGACATCTAAAACACGGGGAATAAAACTTAAAACATTGGATACAACATCAAACAATACATTAAACATGGTCTTTTCTCCTTTAAATGATCTTTATGTTATTGAAAATCTTCTTCTTTGACTTTCATTGAAGCAAATATAATGGTTAATAATACAATGACAAGTGTTTGAATGGTCCCAAAACCGATATCGAACACGAGATGGAATGCAGGTGTAATGATGATGGAAAACCACCCTGAAACGCGATATAGTAGACCAAGCAATAAGGCACCCGACGCGATATTCCCAAATAGACGTAACGCCATCGATACAATCGGAACAAATTCGCTCACAATATTTAACGGTGCGAGCGGTGCAAGCGGTTGAAATACCCCTAAGAAATGACGCCAACCTTGACTGATGATTCCTGTGGATTGGATGACAAAGAATGCGGTAATCGACATCGAGAAGGTGATGGCTGTAAACTGTGTTGGCGATTCAACTGCGATCACACCCATGATATTGGATAGGAATACATAAATCCCCATGGTCAGTGCGAATGGTGCAACATACGTCCAATGTTTACCGATGTAGTTTTTGATGAAGGCATTGATGCCATCAATCGCAACCAAGACGAGTGTGATCGGTTTAGAAGGTTTATCTTTCGGTGATAATCTTTCCACACGATAGCCAAAATAAATGGCAAATAAAGCGATCACAGTCATCACGATGAGTGAGATGATGAAATAACTGGGAAGATGCGTGATATAATCACTGAGCCACTGGAGCATCGTCGTCCTCCTTGATCTTATAGAATTTTTTAACACCGGGAATCATGTTGATATAGACGGCGAGTTTTAAACTGAGGATACCAATCAATAAGAAAATAAAACTATACATCATCGTATTGCCTGGTAAATCTTTGGTTCTTAACCATGTGAATGCAATGATGATAATATAAAAAGTATAGCGTTGAAAGAGATGAAATACATAGCGCTGTACATTAAATTTTCCTTTTGTCGATTGAATCATTAAGCTGTGGTTGAATAAGGCGGTTGCTGAACCTAAAACAGCCCAAATGATATAATCTGGGAAAAAAATGAGCGTGACTATAGCGTAAAGTATGGCATAGATGAGTGCAGTTATACTAATGGCGTGCATTTCTTTCATAACGCTCTTCGCTCCTTACAAACTGGATTAATACAATAAACCCAAAGATGACACCAACCCCTAAACCTAATCCAGTCAAAATGAGTTGGAGTGATGAATCGGGATTGATCTTTCCTCCGAGCCAGTACCCAAAAAGAGCAAGTCCCAACACGGTAAAAAAGAATTGCATGACCATCATATAGGCCATAAATAAACGTTTTGCTTTACTGATTTTATTTCGTTCCAAATAAACGATCCCCACAATCTCCGAGTCCGGGTACAATGTATCCATTCTCATTCAAATGAGAGTCCATGGCTGCTAAATAGATGGCAACATCGGGATGTTCCCGCTGCAGACGACTCACACCTTCAGGACAACCCACCAATCCTACATATCGGATATCGGTTGCACCGCGTGATTTCAATATGTCGATGGCTTTGCATGCAGATCCTGCAGTGGCAAGCATCGGATCAACAACCAAGACAACACCGGTTGCAATCTCTTTAGGAAATTTTTGATAATAGACTTGTGGCTGTAATGACTCCTCATCACGATAAAGACCAATATGACCAATTTTAGCGGTAGGTATCATGTTATGGATACCTTCTACCATACCGAGACCGGCTCTTAAAATGGGGACAATCACCACTTGCTTATCAAGTTCATACGCAGTGGTTTCACACATCGGTGTTTCTACGGTGATAGGACGGGTGGTCAAATCACGGGTGATCTCATAGGTGATGAGTCCACCGACTTCCGATACGCTTTCCCTAAATTCCTTGGTTCCTGTTCTTTTGTCTCTGATCTTGGCCATTTTATGGTTGATCAGTGGATGATTCAGAATCACAACTTTGCTCATGTCTATTCCTTCCCCTCTATGGATGTTATTTTGTCAAGACGTTTTTGGTGTCTTGCTTCAAAGGTCGCCTGCATAAAGGTGTTGATGATGGAAATGGCGTTTTCATAGGTGGTCGTTCGACCGCCTAACGCAAGGATGTTGGCGTTATTGTGTTCTTTGGCAAGTCGTGCGGTGTGTTCATCATAGACGAGTGCTGCACGAACACCTTTGACTTTGTTGGCTGCGATGCTGATACCGATGCCTGTCCCACATAAGACGATACCAAAGTCAAAATGGCCTTCGACGATCGCGTGGCCTACCTTTTCACCATATTCCGGATAATCAACCGATTCATCGGAGTTGGTACCATAGTCGACCACATCAATGCCTTGAGATGTTAAGTACGCTTTAATTTTTTCTTTGAGCGAATACCCACCATGGTCGCTACCAATCGCAACACGCATATGAATCCTCCTTTGACTGGACCTATTAGATATTATATCATAATTCAAAACGCTTTATAGTAAAATACTATAATATCCCAAAAACGAGACCCTAGTCTTCTTGGGTCTCGTTATAGTATGCTTTTTTCCGTTCGTTCGCTTTTAAGATGGCTTTTCTTAGGCGAATGGAATACGGTGTAATTTCGATGAGTTCATCATCATTGATAAAGGCAAGACATGCTTCAAGATTCATCTGTCTAGGTGTCTTGAGGACAACGGTTGAATCTTTGGATGCACTGCGCATGTTGGTCAGTTGTTTTTCCATGGTGACATTGACCACGAGGTCAGTATCTTTATTGGATTCGCCAACGATCATGCCTTCATAGACAGAAACGCGAGGTTCCAAAAACATCTGTCCACGATCTTCGAGACGACCTATTGCATAAGCTGTCGTCATCCCTTGATTTAAGGAAATGAGCGCGCCAGTGCGTCTGTTACCCACGGTATCATAAACCACAGGGCGGTAATCCAGGTAGACATGGGATAAAATCCCATAGCCTTTGGTTGCTGTTAAGAACTGAGTGACAAATCCGATTAAACCACGAGAAGGCATGACGTAATGAATGCGTGCATAATCACCGTGTTGGCTCATGTGGATCAAATCACCTTTGCGATCACCTAACATTTCGATGACGGTTCCCATGAATTCAGAGGGACAATCGATCTGAACGTCCTCATAGGGTTCATGTTTGATGCCGTTAATCATTTTGACGATAACACGCGGACGTGAGACTTGAAATTCGTAACCTTCCCGACGCATCGTTTCAATCAAAATACCTAAATGAAGTTCTCCACGTCCTGAGACAATCCAAGCTTCCGATGTTTGAATGCGATCAACACGAAGGGAGACATCTTTTTGTGTTTCTTTAAAGAGACGATCATCAATCTTTGATGCTGTCACAAAGCGTCCTTCTTTACCTGCAAAAGGAGAATTGTTTGTTAAAAAAGTCATCTGAACTGTGGGTTCATCGATATGAAGTGGTGGAAGTGCTTCTTCGTGACCCACTTCAGTTACGGTTTCACCAACGTGAATATCTGGAAGTCCTGCGATGGAGACGATATCGCCTGCATAGGCTTCTTCAACTTCATTTTTCTCCATACCCAAACTTTGTAAAATCTTTTGAATGCGGAATTGAACGATCGAATGATCGAGACGTATACAAGATACGGTTTCACCGACACGGAGTGTGCCACGGTAGATTTTACCGATACCCATACGTCCCACATAATCGTTATAGTCGATTAAAGCGGGTTGAAATTGTAATGATCCTTCATGATCCATGGAGGGTACAGGTATCGCTTGAATGATGGTATCAAGAATGGGTTGCATCCGTTTGGATGGATCCAATACGGGTTCATAGTTTGCGAGCCCTTGGAGTCCCGATGCATAAATAACGGGGAAATTAAGCTGATGATCATCAGCACCTAAATCGATGAAAAGATCATAAACTTCATTGACAGTGCGTTGAATATCGGCAAATTTACGGTCTATTTTATTGATGATCACGATTGGCATCAAATGAGCTTCGAGTGCCTTTTTGAGAACGAAACGGGTTTGTGGCATGACACCTTCATAGGCATCAACAAGCAATAAAACACCATCTACCATGTACATGATGCGTTCAACTTCACCACCAAAATCAGCATGTCCTGGTGTATCTAAAATATTAATACGCGTATTTTGATAAATAATCGCGGTATTTTTCGCAAGGATGGTAATGCCACGTTCACGCTCTAAGTCGTTGGAATCCATGGCGCGTTCATTTAAGTTTTGATGAAGATCAAATGTTTCGCTTTGCTTAAGCAATTGATCGACAAGTGTCGTTTTGCCATGATCGACGTGAGCGATGATCGCAATATTTCTAATTCTCATAAAGTTCCTCTTTTCTAACCTTTCCTATTATATAACAATTTATTGAAAAGATAGAAGAAAAAGAGTCAGAAAGCGTTCTTTCTGACCGTTTTATTCATCTTCAAGTATTCCACCGATTCCAACGAAGGTAAACCGGTCTTTTCCTTGTAAATCTTTCATCTGAACCACGATAGCATCCGGGTAAAGATCATCGATAAATCCTTTGATTATGGCTTTTTGTTGATAACCGTGTTCAAAAGCGATGAGTGCCTTTTCTTTTAAGAAAGGTTTGGCTTGAATCAAAATTTTTTGGTAGAAATCAACACCAAGTGATCCACCATATAAAGCGACAGAAGGTTCCTTTGAAACGATATCATCAACCACTTCACAATCCGGAATGTATGGGGGATTGGAAACAATGATATCAAAGGTTCCACTTATGTTTTGGAAAAGATCACTTTGCAGAAGTTGAACATCAACATCGAGTAGTTCAGCATTTTTTTGTGCCATGTCAAGGGCTTTTGGGCTGATATCAGAAGCTGTCACACGAAGTCTTGGTTCTTCTTTTGCAAGCGTTAAACCGATACATCCTGAACCGGTTCCTAAATCGAGAACATCCTGTTTTCCTGATGGAAAGTAAGTATCGATGAAATAGAGAACGTGATCCACTAATTGTTCGGTTTCAGGACGAGGAATGAGCACGTGTTCATTGACTTTGAGAACATAACCATAAAAATAACTATGGCCAATCAGATGTTGAACAGGCATGTGATCGATCAGATAGCGATCAAGCTGATGCAGATATTTTTCTTTGAGCGTTTCACTGACTTGATCTTTCATCGCCATATAAAAAGCGTGAGGGTCTAAACCGGATAGTTCCATGAAAAGAAGTTTTGCAGCCTCTTCTTCACCGTGGTGCTCTCTTGCTTTTTTATAAGCTAGACGTAATAAAGCTTCATAGGTCACAGTGTTTCACCCATGAGTTGACGCTTTTGAAATTCGTTGATCAAAGGTTCAATGATTAAATCAATACGCCCTTCCATGATAACATCTAAACGCTGTAGTGTGAGTCCGATACGGTGATCGGACACACGGTTTTGCGGGTAGTTATATGTTCTAATCTTTTCACTTCGTTCACCTCGACCGACGAGTGCTTTACGTTCGGCACCCTCTTTTTCAAGTTGTTCTTGGAGAAACATATCATAGATACGCGCTTTAAGTAAACGATAGGCTTTATCCTTGTTTTCGTGTTGGCTCTTGCCTTCTTGACAGTCTACGACCATACCGGTTGGGATATGGGTTAAGCGAACAGCAGATTTTGTCGTGTTGACAGATTGTCCGCCGGGACCCGACGAGTTGAAGGTATCAAAACGGATATCTTCCCATTTGACATCAACTTCAAGTTCTTCGGCTTCGGGCATGACGAGAACCGTTGCTGTTGAGGTGTGCACACGCCCCATCGATTCTGTTTCAGGGACACGCTGAACGCGATGAACGCCTGATTCATATTTTAAAAGGGAATAAACGAGTTTGCCTGATACCATGAACTCTATCGATGTATATCCACCCATCGCACCTTCGGATGCAGATAGAATTTCGATCTTCCATCCTTTAGATTCGGCGTAGCGCGAATACATGCGAAATAGATCTCCAGCAAAAATGTTACCTTCATCGCCACCCGCAGCTCCTTTAATTTCAACGATAACGTTTTTATCATCGTTAGGATCTTTGGGTAAAAGTAAAATCTTTAACTTTTCTTCGGTAGAAGATAACACATCACGTAGTGATGCAAGTTCCATTTTGGCCATTTCGACCAAATCTTCGTCGGTTTCAAGTTCCAAAAGCGATTCGAGATCGCTGAGTTCTGTTTCTTTATTTTTATAAAAGCGGTACGCTTCAACAGCATCCTCTAATGAGCTGGATTCTTTAAGTAACTTTGTCATTTCCTTGACATCAAGCTTACCAGATCCTAATTTTTCTTGGATTTCGGTATACCGTTTTTCCATGATTGATAATCGATCAAACATCATATCACCCGTTAAAACATCATACCATAAAAGCGGATATTTTTCCAATAAATCATGTGATTTCACCCATACTTTATCGAACATCAAGGCATAATCCAAGAGAAATTCAAAAAGATATGTTAAAATAGAATTGAAATAAAGAAAAGGAGTGAATCACATGGAAAAATTGTATCAGGTTTTAAACAAACAGGTTGCTAATTTCAGTGTACTTTTCACCAAGTTACACCATTTTCATTGGTATGTGAATGGTCCTCAGTTTTATCAACTCCACGCTAAATTTGAAGAGTTTTATGATGAAGTCAATGAACTTTATGACGCTTTTGCAGAACGCATCCTCATGATTGGGGGAGCGCCCGTTTCTAATCTTAAGGGATATCTCGCCATCACATCGCTAAAAGAAGCGAGTGGTACGGAAAGACCTGAAGAAATGGTTAGACATATCTTAGATGACTTTAAGTTAATTGCAACCGAATTAAAAGAAGTTTTAAAGATTTCTCAAGATCTTGGTGATGAAGTCACCGCAGATTTGATTATCCAAACCTTATCAAGTTTTGAAAAGCACATTTGGATGCTCAGCTTCACCCTTAAATAACACGAAAGCCCTCGATTGAGGGCTTTTTTCATCAAAAAAGGGTGAATGCATCACCCCATGAGATTTAGTCTTTAAACGCTTCTTCTTCACGTTCTGATTGTGCAGTAAAGCGTGAGAATTCTGTATCAAAACGGTACTTGAGAATGACGCCTGCCATCCCTTGACGGTTTTTAGCGATGGAGAGTTCAACTTCACCCGTTTTATTTTCTGATTTTCGTTCGTAATAATCTTCGCGATATAAGAACATCACGATATCGGCATCCTGTTCAATAGAACCTGATTCACGTAAGTCGGCGAGAAGAGGTCTTTTATCTTCTCTTTTTTCTACTTCACGTGATAATTGAGAAAGTGCTAAAATGGGAACTTTGAGTTCTCTTGCCATCTGTTTGAGGGAACGTGAAATTTTTGCAACTTCTTCTTGACGGTTGCCTGAACGATCGTCACCTTTGATGAGTTGGAGATAGTCGATGACTACAAAATCCAATCTATTTTCTTGTGAGAGTTTTCTGCATTTCGCACGAATATCGGCAACCGATACGGTTGCTGAATCATCAAACATAATCTTTAGTCGTGCTAAAGATTGCATCCCACCTTCGAGAAATTGCCATTCACGGCTCGTCAAATGACCGGTTTTAATCTTATTGTTTTCAATGTTCGATTCTGAGGATAACATACGTGCTGCAAGCTGTTCGTTACTCATTTCAAGTGAGAAAATGGCAACACCTGCTTGACCATCCTTGTTACGCTTCGCGACGTTAATCGCAAGGTTCATCGCAAATGCTGATTTACCCATCGATGGACGGGCTGCAAGAATGATGAGTTCTTCAGGTTGCAGACCTGCAGTCAATTGATCAAGATTACTAAATCCTGTACGGAGGCCGGTGATTCCACCTTTTTTATCGCGGTTTAATTCGGTCTTTTCTTTAACTTCTCTGATCACTTCAGCGAGTTCAGCAAATGCGGATGTCTTTCTTTTTTGTGCCAGTGCGAAAATCGATTCTTCTGCGTATGTGACATAGTCACTTGCATCCATCTCACCCTCATAACCCTTTTCAAGGATTTCTGAAGCTAAGCTAATCGTTTCGCGTTTTAATGCACTGTCTTTGACAAAATCGATGTAAGTCTCTAAATGGCGTGTTGAAGGAACCATTTCTGAAAGTTGAACGAGATACTTCATTCCTCCAACTTTAGCTAACAGCTGTTGCGCTTCGAGTTTAGCTGCGACCGACGAGTAGTCAATTTTCATGTTGTCGGCTTGAAGATCCTTCATCGCTTGAAAGATCAGTTGGTGTCCCTGATCAAAGAAGTCTTCGTTATTCAATTGGTCCATCACGGAAAGAACTTCTTTGGGGTCGAGAAAAATCGCACCCAAAACATTCATCTCCGCATCCTGATGGTGCGGTAAACTCTTGGCCATAGTCAAATCCTACTTTTCAACGATATGTACTTCAAAAATGGCTTTAATATCTTTGTGCAGTTGAACGGTCGCTGTATAGATTCCAACAGAGTTAATCTCTGATGATAATTCTACTTTTTTCTTATCGATCATGATATGATGTGCTCCTTCAAAGGCTTCAACGATTTGTTTCGTCGTCACAGCACCAAAGAGTTTACCATCTTGTCCGATTTGAATACCCAATGTCACTTTTTTACCATCGATCTCAGATTTCAATTTTTTCATCAGATCAATATGACGTTGTTGAGCTTGAAAAGCTTCTTCCTTAGCTTTATTGAGTGCAGCGATATTTTCTTCATTGGCAATAAGTGCTTTTTTCTGAGTGACCAGGAATTGACCAAAACCGGATGCTACTTCAATGACATCATCCTTCTTGCCTTTTCCTTTCACATCTTCGAGTAAAATAACTTTCACTTTTTCTCCTCCTCCACTATACTCGAGTTCGAGATAGGTCTTTAATTGTTGATAAACTTCTGCAACCGATTGGCCTTTGACCTGTGCGGCTGCACTGTTGAGATGGCCGCCACCACCGATGGCTTCCATTAAGATTTGAACGTTAACTTGTTGATAAGATCGTGCTGAAACACCAACTGTATCATTACCTAAACGGCAGATCATGAATGCAGCATCAATATCATTGATCGATAGTAATGCTTCAGCAACCTGTGCGAGTAAAATTCGGTCATCATAAACTTCTGAAGTGACGACAAACGCGAATCGTTCTAAAAAGATTTCAACCTTATCGAGTAACCGATTGATTTCGAGTGTTCGGATTAAATCACGTCTTAGCCATAATTTAGCTTCGGTGATATCAGCACCCATGTCTTTGAGTTTGGATGCGACTTCAAACGTTCGTGAACCTGTCCGATATGAAAAATTGTTGGTATCCACGATGACACCACCATACATGATCGTCGCTTCAAGTGGTGAGATTTTGATTTCGCTTTCCATGTAGAAGTTTAAGAGTTCCATCACCAATTCAATCGTCGATGATGCATAGGGTTCAATGAATGAGAAGTCTGCATCAAATGACTCTTCTCCCACACGGTGATGGTCAATGATGATTAATTTTTGTGCTTTCTCAAGAACTTCTGGAGACATCACAATTCTAGGCGATTGTGAATCGACGACTACAAGTAAACTATTTTCATTCATCTGACGGATAGCTTCTTCGGGTAAAACACAATTTTCCATGAAACTGGGCATCGTTTCTTTGATAATCCCCAGAATTTTTTGCGCGGTTAAATCGAGTTTGGGCTCTTCTATAATCAGCAGTGCAGGTTTCTTACTTGCTTTAGCCATATGCATGACCGCAATCATCGACCCGAACGCATCCAAATCGGACTGATTATGACCCATGATGATGACGTTTTGTGATTTATCGATAAAGTCACGAATGGTTTGTGCATTAATTCTTACACTGACACGCGAACTTTTCGCCGATGCATCATTTTTTGCACCAAAATATTGAATCTTTTGATCTTGGATGTTGACGACGACTTGGTCACCCCCACGTTTTTCAGCAAGTTCAATCGCATTTTGTGCATAAATCCCTAATTCTTCATAATCGACATCCCATGAAGCAATCCCCATCGAGATGGAGATACGGACTTGATTTTGTGTCGAAATTTGTCTAACTTTATCTAAGATTTCAAATTTATCTTGAATCATTAAATTGAGCTGTTTACGGTAAAGAATGACAACGAGACGTTCATCATCATATGGTTTTAAAAAGCCATCATATTTATTTGCCCAGTCTGCAATAGCCGCTAAGTATTCACCCTTCATGGAGGATTGCTCGAGCACATCGAGTGAAGCCAAGGCTTCGTCAAGATTATCTAAATAAATAATGCCTAAAGCGGGTAGATGATCTTGATAGCGCTGTTTAACCGTTTCACGTTCAGTCACATTAAACAGATAGAAAAATTTAAATTCTGGGCGATAAATCACATCAAACGTTTCATTTTTCACTTGGATCATGAAATTGACTTTGTTGTTCATCGCAAGCATATGTAACTGTGGATGCACATCTTTCAGTGATTTCCCTGTGATTTTCGGATCAAAAATGGTTTTCGCGTGGGGGTTTGCCCATTTGATTTCAAAGTCATCATCGAGGGCAATAATACCGATTGGAAGTTCATTAAAGACTTCGTCACCGACTTGATTGACGTGGTACGATAATTTTGTCCACATCGATAACCGATTTTGTAAGGTTTTCACTTTTTGGCGGTTTTGGATGCTGATAAAAAGGGAAAGCATCACAAAAACAAAGATGGTGCTACCGATTAAAAGTAATAATCTGAATAGCTCCGGTCCTGTTTGTACTCTTAAATAAGGGATATAAAGATAGACACTGATTATGAAGACGATCAGTGCGACACTTAAAAATAGCCACCTTTTCATCGGTTCACCCACTTTAAAGATATTATATCACGAGCCATGACTTGTGATAAAGATTAAATCTTTAATCTGATAAAATTTGTCGACAAAAAAACCCATACGGATATGGGTTTTTGGGATTTAGTCTTTGACGAATGGTAGTAATGCCATATGGCGTGCACGCTTGATCGCGGTTGCGAGTGGGCGTTGCCATTTTGCAGAAGTACCGGTGACGCGTCTTGGTAAAATCTTACCGCGATCGGTAATGAAACGCTTGAGAAGCTCGACATCTTTAAAATCGATGTGTTCAACTTTATTTTGTGTAAAGTAGCAAACCTTCCGACGTTTTTTAAAACCGCCACGTTTGTTATTCTGTTGCATGCTGTATCCTCCTTAGAATGGTAGATCTTCCTCTGCAGCGAGTTGTTTACTGGTTTCGTAGAACTCATCGTTATCTGCAGCTGTGGGTTCGCCACGAGAAGGTTGTTCGGTCTGTTCACCCTTGGATTCAAGGAATTGAACGGAATCACAGACAACTTCTGTGACATAACGTGTGCCATTTTCCGCTTCATACTGACGCGTTTGAATGCGGCCTTCGACACCTAGTAATGCACCTTTCTTCACGAAACGTGCTAAATTTTCTGCTTGCTTACGCCAAACGACACATTGGATGAAATCCGCTTGTCGTTCACCGGATTGATCGGCGAACTGTCTGTTGACTGCAAGCGTAAAGGTGACAACGGGAATATTCGACTGGGTCGTTTTGACTTCTGGGTCTTTCGTGATACGTCCGACCAGAATGACACGATTCATCATGTTATTCGCCTTCCTTTACAACGATGTAGCGAATGACTTCTTCGGTGATTCGCACAACACGGTTAAATTCAGCAATCGCTTCTGGAGTTGCTTGAACAAGTAACCACACGTAATAGCCTTTTTTATGATGCTCAATCTCGTAAGCTAAATCTTTTAGCCCCAACTCTTTGAGCTCAACAACTTGGCTATTGTAATTAACGAAGATTTCGTTAAAGTGGTTCACAATTTGCTTGATGTTCTCGCTTTCTACAGTTGGACGGATGATATACATAATTTCGTACTTTTTCATCTGTTCCACCTCCTTTTGGTCTATGGTCTTTATAAGACAAGGAATATCTTATGCCGTATTATTATAACATAACGAAAGATGTAATACAAGGATATTTCATGCTTAAATCATCATTTTGAGTGGCTTTTTTTTGGATCAAACTTTGATGCTTGATCATGATAATGTGGATGTATTGAGCGTTTTTTGTTGATGAAATGATGGTGAATACAATCCATCATATCATGTTTATATCATAAGTAGATGATGGTTTTATGAAGCCAAAAACACCACCTCATCGGTGATGTTTTTATCCATACTTATTGGAGTAATTCTTCTAAACGCTGATACAGTGCATCAACGGTGACATCGATGGCTTCTTCTCGTGTCAGCCCATCAAAGATGATTTCAATGTCTTCCATGTGATGTTGATAACTGATGGCAATCCACGAAAGCAATCCCGCTTCTCCTTCTTGGCACGTAGGACCAGCATTACCTGTGATCCCTATTCCGATTGAAGCATTCGTCTTCTCTTGAATCTTTCGTGCTAATTGGCGTGCAACGGCTTGACTGACAACGCCTTCTTCTTTGATCAGAAGTTCATCGACACCCAGCCATTCGATTTTTAGATCATCGTGATAGACCACCATACCCCCACGAACAACGTCGGAGGCACCTGGATTTTTAATGATTTCATACATCGCTTTTCCACCGGTCATGCTTTCAGCATACGAGATCGTTAGCATCTTGTCTTTAAGAAGATGATAGACTTTTTCTGCACTCATGATAAGGTGATATTGAAGGTGAATTCTTGGAAAGTGTCTCCAACTTTACGCATGACCGTGATGCTGTGAACATCTCCAAATTGTGCCCCTTCTAAACGAGCTCCAATATCGGAAATCGAGGCTACATTAACGCCATCCATCTTGATGATCAAATCATAAATTTGAATGACATCTTTTGCATTGCGTGTCGGATCAAGTCCGATAACAACAACACCAACGGGGTTAGGGGGTAACAAGCTTGCAGCATTTTCTTGGAGGAAAACATCCACATCTTGAACGGTGACACCTAAGCGAGGACGTCTGACGACGACAGTGAAACTGGCATCTGTAAAACCACGAATGATCGGTGCAATCTTATTGATGGATAAGGAATAGTTCAAGCCTTCTGCTGCTAAAATACCATCTTTTGTGGTGATGGTAGGTACCTTCGCCACGTTGATGCCAATCACTTCACCCTTCAAATTAAACAGTGGGCCACCACTGTTTCCTGGGTTCAATTCAGCGTCATGCATGATGGCTAATCCTTCAATCGAATTATAGGGATAGGAGGTTAATGAGACAATACCTTGTGTGACATAATTGAATCGTTTAATGTCTTCTGGAGTACCAATCGCATACACATCTTGACCCTTCACGATTTCTGTGATGGTGTTATCATTGATTGGTGCGATGTTGTGAACTCTTAATGTTCTGTTGGTAATAAAGCGCACAACCGCAATATCATAAGCTGCATACGAAGCATAATCATAAACCGCGATATCCAAATCTGGATTCCCAAAATGGATTTTCATTTCACCGCCATCTTCGACAACGTGATGATTGGTCAGTGCATAATAACGCGTTTGCCCTTCTCCGTACGGCTCAGACTTAAAAATGATGCCTGATCCATGACCGGTATCTGTTTTAACAACGATCACCGAAGGCTCAACCGTCGCAATCATCGTGATGCGATCTTGTTCGTAGGTTGATGGGGATGTGTAGGGTATTTCAGCACGAATGGGGATACTGCATCCTGTGAGCAGCAGCCCTAACAAGACGAAAACTAAACTCAAGATTCCTTTTTTTCTCATGGTAAACCTCCTTAAAGTTGAAATAAACGTTTTGCATTTTCTGAGGTGATACGTGCGACGTCGTGATGATCCATCTTTTTGATTTCTGCAATCTTTTCGACCACATAATAGGTGTTTGAAGGTTCATTACGCTTGCCGCGATAGGGAACAGGGGCTAAATAGGGACTATCGGTTTCGACCAATAGATGCGATAAATCAATCTTTTCGACTATCTCTTTTAACTCTGTATTATTTTTGAATGTGATGGGGCCGTCGATACCAACCATGAATCCGAGATCGATCGCTTTTTTTGCATCAACGACATCACTTGAAAAACAGTGGAAGACCCCTTTCACCTTCCCTTTATAAGGTAAAAGCATATCGTATGCTTCTTGAAAAGAAGATCGTGTATGAATGACGAGTGGCATATCGTATGCGATCGCAAGTTCAATATGACGTTGAAAGACGTTTTTTTGAAGTTCTTTATTGTCATCTTTCCAGTAAAAATCGAGACCACATTCACCGATAGCAATCACTTTGGGATGCTTAAGATACGGTATGATCGTGTCCACATCGTGTTCTTCATCGACATATCCGGGATGAATTCCAACAGTTGCGTAAAGCATGTCATAGCGTTCTGCCAAATCGACTGCTTTTCGATTGGAAGGTCCATGCATCCCGATGACAAAAATGGTTGAAACATCCTTTTTTTGAGCGCGTCCCAAGATGTCTTCTAGGTCGCAATCAAATTCCTCCATATTCACATGTGTATGTGTATCAATGATCACGTTTCATCCCTCATTTTGTAATCTTATTTTATCATATCAGACCTGAAAAAGCGTGAAAATGATTTCTTCACATCATCTACCATTTTTTTTATCTTTTTGCGAAAAAAAAGAGGCCGAAGCCTCTTTGTCATTATTCGAGAATCTTAACGACTGAACCTGCACCAACGGTGCGTCCGCCTTCGCGAATGGAGAACTTAGTTCCTTCTTCAATCGCAATGGGGTGAATGAGTTCAACGATCATGACGGTGTTATCACCGGGCATAACCATTTCTGTACCTTCCATCAGGTGAATAACACCGGTGACGTCTGTTGTACGGAAATAGAATTGTGGGCGATAGTTAGAGAAGAATGCAGTATGACGTCCACCTTCTTCTTTAGAAAGGACGTAAACTTGTGCTTCAAATCTGAAGTGTGGGTTTACTGATTTGGGTTTAGCAAGTACTTGACCGCGTTCAACTTGGTCACGGTTAATTCCGCGAAGAAGTGCACCGATGTTGTCACCGGCTTCAGCATAGTCAAGAAGCTTTCTGAACATTTCAACACCTGTAACAACGGTGCTCTTTGTGTCAGTAATACCAACGATTTCAACGGTGTCACCGACTTTAACTTGACCGCGTTCAACGCGTCCTGTAGCAACGGTTCCACGACCAGTGATGGTGAACACGTCTTCAACAGGCATCAAGAAAGGCTTATCGGTTTCACGAACAGGTGTGTCGATGTAAGTATCAACAGCGTCCATCAGTTGTTGAACGGTTGCTTCCCATTTGGGTTCACCGTTTAATGCACCGAGTGCAGAACCACGGATCACGGGAATATCATCACCTGGGAATTCGTATTCAGTCAGAAGTTCGCGAACTTCCATTTCAACGAGGTCAAGTAATTCTTCATCGTCAACCATGTCAGACTTGTTTAAGAAAACAACAAGTTTGGGCACGCCCACCTGACGGGAAAGTAGAATGTGTTCTCTGGTTTGTGGCATGGGGCCGTCTGCAGCAGAAACAACGAGGATCGCACCGTCCATTTGAGCGGCACCGGTGATCATGTTCTTGACATAGTCAGCATGTCCTGGGCAGTCAACGTGAGCGTAGTGACGCTTTTCGGTTTGATATTCAACGTGTGCGGTGTTAATGGTAATACCGCGTTCTTTTTCTTCTGGTGCTGAGTCAATGGATGCATAGTCCTTAATTTCTGCGAGACCTTTCTTGTGGAGAACGGTTGTAATTGCAGCGGTTAAGGTTGTCTTACCGTGGTCAACGTGACCAATGGTACCGACGTTAACGTGTGGCTTAGTTCTTTCAAATTTTTGTTTTGCCATTTTGGTTTTTCCTCCTATAATGAGTTTATTTTTCTTGGTTTTGTTAAATAGCCATATTCATTGTATATTAAAATATACATTTTTGCAAGCGGATTAAATAGAACCACGCTTTTTCACAATTTCGTCCATAATCGATTTTGGACACTTTTCGTAACGTGAGAATTGCATCATGAAGGTTGCGCGTCCCTGTGTATTGGAACGGAGGGCTGTTGCGTAACCAAACATTTCAGCGAGTGGAACGAGTGCACGGATGGAAACCGCGTTGCCGCGTCCTTCTTGGGACTCGAGACGACCACGTCTTGATGTTAAATCGCCGATGACGTTACCCACATAATCATTGGGGACAACGACTTCAACGTCCATGATGGGTTCAAGGATGATGGGGTTTGCTTTAGTCTTACATTCCTTCAAGGCCATCGATGCAGCAATCTTAAACGCCATTTCGGAAGAGTCCACATCATGGTAAGAACCATAATGCAGGGTTGCTTTCACGTCAATGAGTGGATAACCTGCGATGATACCATTGGGTAATGCTTCTTCAAGACCTTTTAATACCGCGGGGATGTATTCTCTTGGAATAACACCACCAACCACTTTGTCGACAAATTCAAATCCCTTGTTGGGGTTTGGCTCAAACTTGATGACGACGTGACCATATTGTCCGCGACCACCCGATTGGCGAATAAATTTGCCTTCGATATCTGCAATGCCCGATAGGGTTTCACGATAAGATACTTGAGGTTCAGCGACGTTTGCTTCAACTTTGAATTCACGCTTCATACGATCCACGATGATTTCGAGGTGAAGTTCACCCATACCTGCAATAATGGTTTGACCCGTTTCTTGGTCTGTATAAGTCTTGAAAGTTGGATCTTCTTCAGCAAGCTTTTGGAGTGCAACACCCATTTTTTCCTGATCCTGTTTGGTTTTAGGTTCAATCGCAACGTTGATCACAGGTTCTGGGAAGTGCATGGATTCTAAGATGATGTCATCCTTTTCAGCAGTTAACGTATCTCCGGTTGTTGTATCTTTTAATCCAACGACAGCGGCGATGTCACCTGCGAAGACTTCTTTGATTTCTTCACGATGGTTTGCGTGCATTTGTAGCACACGCCCAAAGCGTTCTTTGTTGTTTTTATTGGTGTTTAACACGTAAGATCCAGCAGAGATTTGACCTGAATAGACTCTAAAGAATGTTAAACGTCCAACATAGGGGTCTGTCATGACTTTGAAGGCTAACGCTGTGAACGGTTCATCATCGTATGGGTGGCGTACCACTTCATTACCGTGTGAGTCATGACCGATCACAGAATCGATATCGGTCGGTGCAGGTAAGTAGTCAACAACCGCATCAAGCATCTTTTTCACACCCTTGTTTTTAAAGGATGATCCGCAGAGGACGGGGAAGAATTTAACCGCTAAGGTACCTTTACGAATAGCAGCTTTTATTTCTGCAACCGAAATCTCTTCACCTTCTAAGTACTTCATCATAAGATCTTCATCGAAATCTGCAACGGCTTCGATCAGTTCTTCTCTTTTCTTTTCAACGATGTCGACGAGGTGTGCAGGAATGGCTACCGGCTTACTTGCTTCATCGGGAGATCCGTCATAGATGACCGCTGTACGTTCAATGATATCAACGATTCCTTTGAAGTCAACTTCTGCTCCAATAGGATATTGTATCGCATACGCTTTGACACCTAGGCGGTTGTGAATAGTTTTGATAGCGCGCTCAAAATCAGCACCAATCTTGTCCATCTTATTGATATACACGATTCTTGGAACTTTATATTCGGTGGCTTGTCTCCAAACAGTTTCTGTTTGAGGCTCAACCCCGGCTTGCGCATCCAAAACAGTGACAGCACCGTCTAAAACACGCAGTGATCTTGAAACTTCAACCGTGAAGTCAACGTGACCTGGGGTATCAATGACATTGATGCGGTGATTGTTCCAATACGCTGTGGTTGCAGCGGATGTGATTGTAATCCCACGTTCCTGTTCTTGTTCCATCCAGTCCATTGTAGCAGCACCATCGTGAACCTCACCGATCTTGTGAATCTTTCCGGTATGGAAAAGAATTCTCTCAGTCGTCGTCGTTTTACCCGCGTCAATATGGGCCATAATACCGATATTACGGGTTCTCTCTAATGGGAATACACGAGGCATAATAAAATCTCCTTAACTACCAGCGATAGTGAGCAAATGCTTTATTTGCTTCAGCCATGCGGTGTACGTCTTCACGTTTTTTAACAGCACCACCTAAACCTTGTGATGCATCAACGATTTCTTTTGCTAATTTTTCTTCCATGGTTTTTTCATTACGCAAACGTGCGTAGCTGATTAACCATCTTAATCCTAAAGCTGTTTTTCTTACAGGTCTAACTTCTGTTGGTACCTGATAGTTTTGTCCGCCAATACGGCGTGAACGAACTTCGATGACAGGCATAATGTTGGCCATTGCTTCATTGAAGACGTCAATGGGTTCTTTACCGGTTGCTTCTTTGATCCGGTTGAACGCTCCATAAAGAATGCCTTGAGCTGTACCTTTCTTACCGTCTTCCATAATGGTATTGACGACGCGGGTCACAAGCTTTGATTGGTAAATTGGGTCGGGTAAAACATCGCGTTTTACGACATGTCCTTTACGTGGCATGAGTTCACCTTCTTCCTTTCTAGTGATAAATGAATTTTTTTAGGGGTTTGTTTTCTTACTTCTTACCTGCTGGTTTTGCAGGAGTTGCACCTTTAACGCCGGGTTTTCCTGCGGGTGCAGCCTTTGGACGTTTAGCGCCATACTTGGAACGACCTTGTTTGCGGTTAGCAACACCGGAAGCATCCAATGTACCACGTACGATATGATAGCGTACCCCTGGAAGGTCCTTGACACGTCCACCACGAATCAGCACGACGCTGTGTTCTTGGAGTGAATGTCCAACACCTGGGATGTAGGCGGTCACTTCGGTCTGGTTGCTTAAACGTACACGGGCATATTTACGTAGAGCAGAGTTTGGTTTCTTTGGTGTCATGGTTGTAACACGGGTGCAAACCCCACGCTTTTGTGGTGAACTGTATTCGGATTCTAGCTTCTTCTTACTGTTGAAGCCGTAGCCGAGTGCAGGTGACTTTGATTTGTACTTTTTGTCCGTTCTTCCGTTTTTAACAAGTTGCGAAATTGTTGGCATTTGTAGATCTCCTTTCTTTTGACACATATCCATGTGTTTCTTTTTTTGATTTACAAAATCTTCACGGCTTTATTAAGCCATCGCGTTACTCGATTATTGCGCTTTTTACGCAGCGTGTTTATTATATAACGAACCGAAGATGATGTCAACATTTTTGTGTAAAAAAGAGGCAAAAAAACAAAAAAGACACGACTGGATACGTGTCTTTGTTCACTAGGGTTGATTATTGCTTCTTTTTTCGTAATTTTTGGTTAACAATGAGGACGACTCCAAGGATCGTGAGAACGATGAAGACATTGACGATAAAGATGAGAGCGAGAAGGAGTGTCCCGATGGAGTAGGGTATGTGAAGAAAATCAGCAACACGCATCAGCGGTGTGAGTAACCAGATGAGAGGTCTCAAGAGTGCAGCGATGGGATGAATGGCGTGATGATATTGATTTTCAATGGTCAATTGATCAACATTGAACTGGATGCTACCGTAGCGACATCCACCATCATCTTCCGTTTGATCCATGATGAGTGGTTCGGATATAAAAAGGGTGTGTCCTTCATCATTGAAATAGACTAAAATGATCGCGCTGTAATGACGATATTCATCATCTTGGTGTGCAAATGCATGATAACATGGACTCCATGATTCATAGGATGCCCCTTCAACAAAAGCGAGGTAACTTGTCCACTCACTATCGATATCATTCAAATAATCTGGGCTTGGTATATCACCATATAATTCTTGATACAGGGTTGATTGTTGTGCATTCACCGATGTTGGAACATCGACTTTCTTCACCAAAAGGTCAAGATGATAAGATACCGATGCTTCATCACACCCCGCCTGCCCAAATATTTCAATGCTGAATCCCGGATCTGCACAAGGTGGTGTTGCTTGAACACTCAAAAGTGGTAGGCATAAAACGATAACGATTAAAACGATCAACTTTTTCATAAATCCCCCTGGATAAATCCTTTATGAATATTATACACGATATAAAACAAATGTGAGCCTATGTTTGGGCTCACATCTCAACAACATATTCAAATTGATTCTTGCCTTTACTTTTCACTTCATAGAGAATTTTATCCGCTTTGCGGATGACATCATGTCGTTTGGTAGCTTTCATCACACCGATGGAGACGGTTATACCGCGTTCATCGGGATAAAATCTGAGTTGACGTGTCTCTTCAATAATCTTTTGAGCAATCGATTTAACCTGTTCATCCGTATCCCAAAATAGTCCAACAAACTCATCGCCCCCCAAACGATAAAATTGATTGTAACCTTTTTGATGGCTTATAAGTACTTTAGCGAAAGCCATTAAGTACTCATTTCCCAAAGCGTGACCGTGGGTGTCGTTAATCGGTTTAAAGTCATCAAGATCTAAATACATCACGTGGAAATCGGGAAGCATGTAGCGTTCTCCATAGTGAAAATCTAAGGTGTATTTATTGAAGAGTCCCGTCAATGCATCGCGGTGTGATTTTTCATAGTTAATTTCTTCTGCATTCATACCTTCTGTGACTTCATAGATGAAATAGGCAACCAGGTGTTGTGCATGCTCAACAGGCATCATATCCATCGTAATCCAATAACGTCCTGATGGCGTGAGAATGGGGAATGTTGTTGAAGATTCTTTGGT
>DIKN01000115.1:22952-29564 GCA_002424575.1 Acholeplasmataceae bacterium UBA5617
TGAATCGATTAGAAATGACGTTTAAAAAAACGTTCTGAGGATCTATGGTTTCCGCATAACAAATAATGCGGTTACTCTTTCCAAGGAGAACGTCATGAATCATGTCAAGATGATATGTTTCTTTTAATGCTTGCGAAGCTTTTTCAAAATAGGGATTTTTCATTCACATACCCTCATGTTAACTCATGATTATTATAATCATAAAGGCTAGAAAATGCATGCAATTTAAGAAATTCTTAAGAAAAAAGCACCTTATCGGTGCTATCTAAACCATTTTTTGCTCAGCAAGATTGAGGATGACTGCGCCTATGGCATTTCCAACGATCCACAAAACAACGTAGAAGATGGCTTGGATGGACCATGCCCATCCCAAGAAGAGATACAGCAAGTTGGCAATGCTGTGTTCAAATTTAGCCAAAATGAAGATGGTTACCGCTAAGATGACGATGAGAATCTTCATGCCATCCAGTTTCATAGCGCGATATCCTTGAACACCGACATACATCATCATGCCACAGAAGATTGAAAGAATGAGTGTTTCATACCAAGCGTTGGAAAGTTTATGTGAAACCAGATCGATCGCCTGTGTGATCAATTGGTCTTGACCTGAAAAGCGAAAGAGGATACCTACAGCACCGATTCCGATGATGTTGCCGAGAATTGTTTTTAACAGAATCGCAAGATAACCTTTGGAGTAGGGCAATAAATACCCCACTTTACCTGTATAAAGATAATAACCTTTAGCAACTACCATGAGCAAACCAAAACTGAAGAGAATAGCTCCCAACACCTTATCCGCAACACTTAAATAGATAAGCCCTGCGAGACCAATAAAAACACCAGCCATGATGGCTTTTAGCATCACACGTTCATGTCCCATGAATTAGTCCTTTTTAAAGCCATAAATGGCGCCTACAACAAAATTTGCAAAACGAGCGGGTAAAAGTTTATGGAGCACGACGAACAGACGATATTTTCCACCAATCGTGGTGTAGAGGGGCATATGTTTCTTTTGAACCAGACGGTGGATAGCTTTAGCCGCAACTTCTGGATCCATCCCGTTGCGTTCATCATCTTCCATGACACCAACCGATTTTTCAACACGCTTTTCATAGATCGCAACTTCTTGTAGATTCTTTTTTCTATTCTTGGTAAACCCTGTCTTAATATCTCCCGGCATCACAGCACATGCTTGGATGTGATAAGGGGATACTTCATTGTGAAGAGCTTCCGTAAAAGCATTGATGGCTGCTTTTGAACTTGAATAAAATGCTTGAAAGGGGATGGCTAAACGGCTTGCTACAGAGCTCATGTTGATGATTTTTCCTCCACCCGATTGACGCAAATAAGGAAGTGCAGCTTTCGTTGAATGAAAAACACCCATGAAGTTCACGTCCATGAGATTTTTCGCATCGTCTAACGATGTTGATTCGATCGATCCAGATATCCCGTATCCCGCATTGTTGATGACAACATCGATGCGTCCTTCGATATCAAAGATATCTTGATAGGTATTTTTAAGTTGTTCATAATCGGTCACATCCGCTTGGATACCTTTGACAAGCTTTTCGTGAATCTTTGTGCGGCTGATCCCGTAAACATGATGACCTTTATCCGCTAAATAATTGGCGATGGCTAATCCGATACCCGAAGATGCTCCGGTTACAATGATAACGTTCATATTACTCCTCGAAATGCTCTAGTCCTTTGAGGACCTCAACAATTTTCTCGATTGCTTGGTCCATGAGTGCTTTTGTATGGGTTGCGGTGTAACTTGTACGAATCAAGCATTCACCGATGGGTGTTGCGGGGGGTAAAACAGGGTTCACATACACACCGTGTTCAAAAAGTTGGTTGCATGCGATCATCGTGCGTAGTGGCATGAAGGTGTAGATGGGAATAATGGGTGTTTTAGAATCTTTAATCTTTAAACCTTTTGCTTTTAAACCTTGACGCATATATTCTGCGATATCGTTTAAAGCTTGAACGCGTTCGGGTTCACGCTTTAAAATACGCAATGCCTGAAGGGCAGCAGCTGTATTTGCGGGTGGAATGGCAGCAGAGAAAATGTAGGGACGTGAGTTATGACGGATGTAATCGACGACATCGCGTTCAGCAGCAACATATCCACCGAGGGATGCGAGTGATTTCGAGAAAGTTCCCATGATGATATCCACTTCTTTTTCCAAACCAAAATGTTCAGCTGTTCCACGACCATGTTTACCCATGACACCTAATCCATGTGCGTCATCGACCATGACACGTGCACCATATTTTTGTGCAAGTCGTGTAATTTCAGGTAGATTTGCAATATCACCACTCATCGAGAAAACACCGTCGGTAATGATCAATTTACCCTTATTGTCGGGTGCTTTAGCTAGCTTTTCTTCGAGGTCTTTCATATCCGCATGCTCATAACGAATCACTTCAGCATAACTTAATCGCGTGCCATCGTAGATGCTAGCGTGATTTTCTTTATCTGAGAATATAATATCGTTACGACCTGCAATCGCTGAAATGATACCGAGGTTTGATTGGAACCCTGTCGAAAAAATCGTGCAGTCTTCTTTGTTTAAAAAGGCCGCAAGCTCAGCTTCTAATTCTTTATGTAAATTCAGAGTTCCATTTAAAAACCGGGAACCCGATACACCTGTACCATATTTGAGTGTTGCATCAATGGCCGCTTGGATCACTTCAGGATGAGATGTCAATCCTAAGTAATTATTGGATCCAATCATGATCATTTCTTTGCCTTCCATATGAACGATTGTATCCTGTTTCGATGTCAATTCATGAAAGTAAGGATAATATCCACCTTCGCGAGCCTTTTTGGCTGTATCGTATTGATAACACTTTTTAAATAAATCCATTGTTCTTTCCTCTTTTCAAAAAAACCGCTTAAATCTATTATATTACATTTTCAAAAAAATACATCCTTGAAGAAGACGATTGCATGTGAAAGCGTTTCGAAAGGATCGCGTAAAAAGGATATATATATCCTTATATGGAAGAATGATAAAGTTTATATGAATCGGTATAACCACATTTTGGATTAATGAAACAAGCAAAAAAAGAGGGTTACAAGATAGCCATTGATCTTCGTCTTTGAGCATCAAACTTTGTCAAGAAAAACATCATATTTTGCGATAAATTGATGATAAAACGTTTTATTTCTTACAAATTTCTTAATTCGTAGGGTAATAGAATAAAATCGTTTGTTATCTATCATAAAATACTATAAAATGGTGATAGTCAATAGACCAAAGATGGAGATGTGACATGAATTATATCAAGATAGATAAAACCATAAAAAAAGCTCTTTACCTCCAAATTCGTGATTCAATTGAGGATGCCATTCGCGAGGGTGTGCTTGCTGATAATGATCGACTACCTACCGAAAGCGAATTATGTGAAGTGTTCAACATGAGTGACATCGTTGTAAAAAATGCCTACAAATTGCTCGTCAAACAAGGGTTAGTGACCCGTGTTCAAGGAAGTGGAACTTATGTTTCAACACGAAAGATGTTTAAATTTCCTCTCAAGGGATTTGATAAAATAGGTGATTTTGGTGCTTACACCTACACATCCAAAGAAAAGCGTGTCGTTTTATTTGATATCTCAAAAGATTTAGAATCGATTTCGTTGCTTCTTAACCTTAGAGAAGGTGAACGTTATTATGTTGCAAAATATGTTGTTTTAGTCGATCAAGCTGAAGTTCTTTATCAAACCTTGTATCTACCTGAAAAATTGTTTCCTAAATTAGCAATCAGTGATCTTGAGCAATCCAATTTACCACAACTTCTAACAGTGAAGTATCCATACCATATGAAGCGTGTCAAAAATGGATTTAGTCCTGTCAACATGACATCTTCCGAAGCACAGTTATTGAACACATTCAAACACGCTGCTGCACATCGTGTGAGAACCACTATTTTCGGTGATCAGGATGTAGTCATTGCATATCTCGAAACACTCTTTTTAGGGCAATACACACAATTTGAGGTGATCGTGGGATGAAGACCATTCTAAATAAAATCAAAATTGATAAACGACAAGCAACCTCGATTCAACTTCAGATCGCTCAATCGATTAAGAATCTGTTGTTTGACCAACAGATCAATTATATGAATGAAATGCCTTCAATCGATGATCTGGCAATATATTTAGATGTTGCAGTCGCCGATGTCAAACAAGCATATCACCGATTAGTCGTTGAAAATTTACTGCATCAAGAACATGGCATCTATTACGCGAACTTTGTGAACCTTTCTTCTGATTTTTATTTTAAGATGACCAAGTTATACGATGTGATTAAAAATTTTGGGTTGACACCAACGATTAAAACCATTAAGAAAAGAGTCACTGAATTACCAGTGAATTTAGCGCTTGATCCTTCAATTGATCCAACGATTCCTTACGTCCAACTCAAGCGTATCTACTACGGAAACGATATTCCCTTAGCGATCATGGATATTTATCTTCCTCAAGAATCATTTAAAGGTATTGAACAGATGAACTTTGATGAAAAACCTTTGTATGAAGCACTGTTCTTCACCTATGGCAAACTCATTTCATCGGGGCGCCGTTTGATGTCTGTTGTTAATCTTCCTCGTGAAGACGCCAAAATTTTAAATTCTGCTGTCGACACAGCCAGTTATCAAGTGGTGTCTATCACATTTGATCAGCATAAGAAATTAATCGATATCTCGCGTTCAATTTCCACCATGAATCAATATTTTGAAGTCGATTTTGAAGAGAAAGATATTCAAAAAATTGCTAAAAATCATTTCTTCTACATTTAGCCAGTTAAGTTAACTGGCTTTTTCATCGATGAAGACCAGGAGTTGTTTCTTGGTTTTTTTTCTGATAAGAAGGATAGTATCACGATAGCGAAGGTATAGAAAAACACTTCACCTCGAATTAATAAAGGAATCTACATTTCTGTTTATACACAAAACCAGTTAACCCAATGATGTCAAGTAGATCCTAAAGAAAAAGGATTCCATCTTTCGATGAAATCCTCATGTTTTAATAATCGAGTTCTTCCTCTTCGGTAAATGTATTGGAACGATCATATTCAAATGTCGCTTCTCTTAAGATACCTGTACCTGCAGGAATGAGACCACCAATGATGACGTTTTCTTTTAAGCCGTGCAGTTCATCGGTTTTACCCTTAATGGCTGCATCGGTTAAAATACGTGTGGTTTCCTGGAAGGATGCTGCGGATAAGAAGGAATCGCTTCTCAAGCTTGCACGTGTAATACCGAGCAAGATGGGACGACCAACTGCTGGACGTTTGAATTCTGCGAACGCCTTACGGTTTGCACGCTTGAATTCAGAGACGCTAACTTCGGTGCCTGGTAGAAGTTCGGTGTCACCTTCGGTTACAACCGTAATTCTTCTTAACATTTGACGAATGATGAGCTCAACGTGCTTATCAGAGATTTCAACCCCTTGAGCACGGTAAACCTTTTGAACTTCTTCAAGAATATAGAGTTCCGCTGCTTCTGCTGACACGACTCTGAGCAATTCTTTCGGATTGATCGAACCTGGTGTAAGTTTTTGACCCGCCTTCACGCTTGCTCCTTTACGAACGAGCGCTTCGATGTTGGGATCTACGGTGTACTTGTATTCTTTTTCTTGTGCATCAACGAGGGTAATGATGGAAACACCACCGCGTTGACGATCAATGGACTTCACCTTTCCATCAATTTCTGAGATAACCGCTTTACCTTTGGGGTTACGCGCTTCAAAAAGTTCTTGAATACGGGGAAGACCTTGTGTGATATCGGATGCGGATGCGACCCCACCGGTATGGAAGGTTCTCATCGTTAACTGTGTACCGGGTTCACCAATTGATTGTGCAGCGACAACACCAACAGCTTCACCGACTTCAACACGTGTGTTGGTCGCGAGGTTGCGTCCGTAGCACTTCGCACATACACCATTTTCGGAGTTACATGTTAAGTTCGAGCGGATTTCAACTTCGGTGAGTTCAGCTTTGATGATGGCATGTCCAATTTCTTCAGTGATCAGTTCATTACGTTTGACAAACACCTGTTTAGTCTTGGGGTTGATGACATCTTTGGCTGCATAGCGGCCAACAATGCGGTCATATAATGGGACGATTTCTTTCGTATCTTCTTTGATCGCTGTCATGATGACACCACGTTCAGTTCCACAATCTTCATCGACGACGATGACATCTTGTGAAACGTCAACCAAACGACGTGTTAAATATCCCGATTCCGCAGTCTTTAACGCGGTATCGGTGGAACCCTTGCGGGCACCGTGGGTGGAAATAAAGAATTCAGAGACGGTCAAACCTTCTCTAAAGGATGCCTTAACCGGAACTTCAATGATTTCACCCTTAGGGTTATTCATCAGACCGCGCATACCTGCTAATTGAGCAAAGTTAGATGCGTTACCTCTCGCACCGGAATCCGACATCATGTAGATGTTGTTATCCTTATCAAATTCTTCCATGAGACCTTTTTGGATATCATCTCTTGCATCTTGCCATTCTTTGATGACGAGATCACGACGTTCTCCATCGGTTAACCAACCTTGATCAAAGAGATCGGTGATTTCTTCAATCGAATGATTGGCTTG
>DIKN01000093.1 GCA_002424575.1 Acholeplasmataceae bacterium UBA5617
ATCAAGATAGATGATCAGTGGTTGATAGATTTTTTCGTCTTTTTTATTTTTTTGAGAGCGAAGATTTCCAGATAAAGCTTGTTCAAGGGCACGTAAAAGTCTTCTGCGATTGTGATAATCGATGATAATTTCTGGATCATGTTTGATCAATTGGTCATATAATTCCATATTGGATACATGATCCCTTGACCGATCAAATTCCTCATGTCTTTTCTCTTCTACAAATTCATAGTTGCTGATCGCAGCATTGATATAAAATCCCGTACCACCCACAATCATGGGTTTATCAAGGGTTTCTATCAGATGTCTTGCATCGTGTTGAAAATTAAACACACTGTAGGGTTGTCTTGGGTCTCTGAAACTGAGGAGATGATGAGAAATGCCTTCCATCTCTTCAGGTTTTATTTTTGCAGAACCGATATCCAGTCCTTGATACACTTGCACCGAGTCACCATTGATGATCTCAAAACCAAAATGTTTCGCAAGTTGAATCGATAACCCTGTTTTTCCAGAGCCTGTTGGTCCAACCAAGATCACAAGTTTCTTCATCAGACCACCCGCTTGAACATGCGTTCAATGTCGTAATGGGTAAGTTTGACGATGGTGGGACGTCCATGGGGACAGTGATACGGATTTTCACAAACCTGGAGCTGTTTCATCAACGCTTCGATTTCAAGGATGGATAAAGCTTTATTCGCCTTAATGGCACCCTTACAACTGATATCCTTGGCAAGCGTATCCCTTAATTTTTGAAGATCGATGTGATTGTTTTCTTCAAGCATGACCAAACAAGCTTCAAGCGCTATGTCAACCTCTTCATCACGCAACCATGTGGGCATTTGGTTTAAATGCATATCCTCGGTAAACCCAAATCCGAGATCATTGAAAGCTTGAAGGTGGTGTTTCAAGAAGTTTTGATCCTGATCGGTTAAATCGAGCGGTCGTTCTAAGAGCATCATTTTACGCGCCTTTGTTGGATGAGAAAGTGCGTGAGCATAATGCTCATAGCGCACGCGTTCAGCAGCAGCGTGCTGATCGACTAAAAACATACCTTCTTCGTTTTGGAAAATGAGATACGTCCCGAAGAACACACCCACGTAGGACATATCCGGTAGTTTATGCATACGCGTTTTTTCTTCTTCAAGGGGTATGGTGTTTTCTAAAACATCGTGAAATTCAAATTGAATCGGGGTATAGTTTTCTGTCTCTATCTTTTTATCAATGATATCTTTACCTTCGACAATCTCATGCTTTTCCATCAACAGCGCACGTTTAACAAAACTTTCGATGTGATAGGCTAAAATCATCTCATTGACAAATTTAATCTCATATTTTTGAGGGTGGACATTGACATCGAGCAGTGAGGGATCAATTGCGATGTGAATCAAGGCAATCGGGAATTTCCCAACCATCATAAATGAATGATAGCCTTCGATGACCGCTTGAACAAGTGCATAGTTTTTGATATACCGACCATTGACAAAAATCGAAATATCTTTCTTTCGTGAACGAGCAATCGAGGGGGCCAAAAGATAGCCATCTATCTTAATTTTTTGAACCGTTTCATGGAAGACGATCATCCCTTTGGTCATGCGTGAACCATAAATATGGTCAATCAATTGGTAAAAGTCACCATTACCATAGGTCTCTTTGATCTTTTTTCCATCCATGAAAAGTGCAAAACGGATGTTTGGATTCGCTAAAGCGATGCGGTCAAAAAGATCGATGATTTGTATTTTTTCTGCAAGATCACTTTTAATGTATTTAAACCGAGCGGGGGTGTTATAAAAAAGATCAGAAACTTCGACCACTGTTCCTTTGTTGAGTGTAGCCAATCCTTCTGTGACGAAATGTCCACCTTCAAAGGAAACAAAGAATCCTTCGCCATGTTCCTGACGTGTTTTAAGCAAAACCTTGGATACGGATGCGATGGCCGCGAGTGCTTCTCCTCTAAATCCTAATGTCTGAATATGCGATAGATCAAATTCATCTTTAATCTTTGATGTTGCGTGACGTGAAAAAGCCATCTTGGCATCGATTTGATCCATGCCCACACCATTATCGGTGACAATCATCTTTTTCATACCCATGTCAAAAACGTCAACACTCACCTGTGTGGCATGAGCATCGATGGCATTTTCCATCAATTCTTTGATGACGGATGCAGGACGATCAACGACCTCTCCAGCCGCAATCATATTCGCTAAGCGCTGATCCATTTGACGAATAACGGGCATAATAACTCCTTATTTTTTCTTGAGTAGACTCTGATAATGTTTGAGTAAGAGTAACGCATCAATCGGTGTAAGATGATCGATATCCATTTTTTCGATCTCTTCGAGCAAAAGTACCGATTCAGGCGAAACCACTTGAATATTTTTATCCTCATAATCATCGTAATTAAAGAGATCGAGGACAACTTTATGTTCTTTATCTTCAAGTTGCGACAATATCTCTTTTGAACGTGCAATTAAAGCTTTAGGAAGATGTGCTAATGAAGCAACCTGGATTCCGTAAGATTTATCGGTTGTTCCCTTTTCAACATGATGGAGAAAGACCATGGTGTCGTGTTCTTCTTTTGCTTTGACGCATAAATTGGTCAATCGCGATAACGATTGTTCAAGCACCGTGAGTTCATGATAATGGGTAGAAAATAAAGTTTGTGCATGAATTTTTTCATGGATATATTCAATCATACTCTGTGCGAGTGCCATACCATCATAGGTTGCTGTTCCACGACCAATTTCATCGAACAAAATAAGCGATTTTGGGGTTGCTTTGGTTAAAGCTTCATTCGATTCAACCATTTCAACCATAAAGGTCGATTTTCCACCCGAAAGATCATCTGAAGATCCAATGCGGGTAAAAATAGCGTCATAAAGAGGTAAAACTGCTTTTTCAGCTGGTACGAATGAACCGATTTGTGCCATGTAGCAAATGATCGCATACATCCGCATGTAAGTCGATTTACCACTCATGTTGGGACCTGTGATTAAGAAGATTTCTCCTTCTTTCATGATCACATCGTTTTCAACAAATGAAGTGAAATGTTCGACAACGGGATGTCTTCCCTTGATCACTTTTACATCGCGCTTGGTATGAAGTGTTGGTCTAACATAACGGTATTTTTCAGCTAAAATGGCGAGGTTTAAATACACATCCACCTCTGCAACCTTGAGGGCTAATTCTTGTAAACTGACGGTAAAGTTGAAAGAAAAATCTCTGATTTCCTTAAAAAGTTCATATTCAAGATTCATGGCACGCTCTTTTGCGTGCAGTAAATCGTCTTCTTTTTCTTTTAAAAGTGGGGTGATAAACCGTTCGGTATTGGCAAGTGTCTGCTTACGATCATAGCCAAACTCATCTTTGACCAGTGCACTATTTCCCTTGGTGACTTCGATATAATATCCAAAGACACGGTTATACCCCACACGTAAGTTTTTAATACCCGTTCTTTCTCTTTCTTGAACTTCAAAATCCGATAGCCATGATTGACCATGGGTATCGATCATTCTAAGTTCATCTAGCTTTTCACTGAAACCCTCTTTGATGATTCCGCCATCTCTTAACGTGATGGGTGGTTCAGGATGAATCGCACGATCGAGATATAAGTATAAATCGTGATGATCATCCATCATCGAAACGATGGCATCCAGTTTAGGATGATGGTATGCTAAAAGAGCGTTTTTGAGCGGTGGAATCTGTTTTAACGTTTCTTTCAGCTGTTCTAAATCTCTTGCATTGACGGTACTAAATGCGATGCGTCCCACGATGCGGTTGATGTCATAGATGTATTGAAGGCGACTTTGCACGTCATCGCGATGCTCATAGGGCATTAAGGCATCAATCATATCATAACGGTGATTTAATGCCTCAAGGTCATCCAATGGATGATTAAGGAATGATTTTAAAAGGCGTGAGCCCATCGCGGTTTGACAGTGATCCAACCAATGAAGCAGGGTTGTCTCCTTATTGTTGGATAGTGATTCATCGATTTCTAAATGTTTTTTAACCCGATAATCGAAACGCATATGCCCTTTTTGGTGAATGACCTGAAAGGGCATCAAATGCTCAATCATCTGTTTTTGCGTACTCACTAAATAATTCAAAAGATGAGAAACCGCACGTTTTTGTTCCCGTTCGAGATGAGACGTTGCTTGATGATCGATCACGTGATAGTGATCTGAATAACTGACTAATCGGTTGCTTTCCTGTAATGTTTGGATGAAATCTTGATCAAAATGAGGGGGTAAAACCACTTCTCTGACATCCAGTGAAAAAATCAGATCCAAGGCTCTTTTTTTATCTAGCCCATCTGTGATTGAAGCTTCCCCTGTCGAAATATCGACATAAGAGAGTTGATATCCTTGTTCTGTCAACATTAAGCTTGCGATAAAATTATTCTCAGAAGCTTCTAATATCCCTTCTTCTAAAACAGTTCCTGGAGTCACAAGACGGACAACTTCACGCTTGACCAGTCCTTTACCGGGTTCTGTCACCTGTTCAACGATGGCAATCTTAAACCCTTTTTCAATCAGTTTTTGAATGTATGGTTTCACTGAATGAAAGGGAACACCACACATCGGAACTTTTTGACCCGCATCACGGGAAGTCAGTGCAATCTCTAAAACTTTCGAAGCAAGAATCGCATCATCGAAAAACATCTCGTAGAAGTCACCCAATCGAAAAAAGACTAGCGCGTCCGCGTAGTCTTCTTTGATGGTCAGATATTGTTGCATCATGGGGGTAAATTGTTGTTTATCCATGGCTGTTCCCCTTTTTTAATGTGCTAACCAAGGATGCTTTGTAGGATTCCGAGGTAGCGTGTGAGCAATCCTTGTCCACCGATTTGGATGCTATCTAAGAAGGCATCAACTCCGGCTAAGAAGGCGATATCGGTATAATATGCTAAGACACCATAGAGTAAGAAGAGGATGAGGGCAATACCGAAGACAATCAGGGCAAATTTTAATAAGAATTTTAGTAACTTCCACAGGAACTTACCTAAACCAACGCCAATTTTCTTAAAGAATCTGAGTTCAGCAGGTGCTTTTTCGACATCAACATCCTTGTCTGTTCCAATCGAAGATGCTGCTTTCTTTTCTTCAACAAATTTTTCACGTTCGGCGATTTCATCACTCTTGATAATCTTCTTGAGTGATTTGGGTTTACCATAAAATTCTGCAGTATTAATGAGGACAGGTGCTTC
>DIKN01000107.1:0-2741 GCA_002424575.1 Acholeplasmataceae bacterium UBA5617
TTTGTCATTACAGCGGCTAGTGAAATCATGGCTATCTTAGCATTATCGACAGATTTAATGGACTTAAAACGTCGTATCAATCATATCTTGATTGGATACAACAAGGATGGGAACCCACTCTTTGTTCGTGATTTAGGTGGAGCAGATGCGCTTGTTTGGTTGCTTAAAGACGCGATGAATCCCAATCTCGTTCAAACGATTGATGGTGTACCAACCTTTGTTCATGCGGGTCCTTTCGCCAATATTGCCCATGGTTGTAACTCGATTGTTGCGACCAAATTGGCATTAAAACTTGGTGACTATGCGGTCACAGAAGCAGGTTTTGGTGCCGATCTTGGTATGGAAAAATTCTTGGATATTAAAATGCCACAGCTTGGTAAACAGGTGGATGCTGTCGTTATCGTTACGACCCTTCGTGCGTTAAAATCACATGGCGGTGCAGAACAATATTCAGAACCTAATCTAGATGCAATGAAGAAAGGTCTACCCTTATTAGAAAAACATTTAGATAACATCAAGCGTATTGGATTGCCGGCTGTTATTGCGGTTAACCACTATTTCAATGATGATCAAAACGAAGTTGATTATATGATGAACTGGGCAAAAGATCATCATCACCATATCGCACTTTGCGATGGCTTTGCAAAAGGTGGAGAAGGGATGGTGGATCTCGCTAACATCATCGTTGATATTGCAGAAAAACCTTCTATCATCAATCCGATTTATCGTCCTGAAGATTTACCTCAAATCAAGATTGAAAAAATCGCTAAAGATATTTATGGAGCAAAAGAAGTTGTCTTTTCAAAAAAGGCTCAAGCACAACTTGAAACCTATGAAAAACTGGGATGGAACCTCCCTGTATGTATGGCAAAAACACCGCTTTCTATTACGGGTGATCCCAACATCCATGGGTTACCTGAACCATTCACTTTGCAGATTTCTGAAATTAGACCCTCTTTAGGTGCTGGATTCTTGGTCGCATTGACCAAAGGTATCATGGTTATGCCAGGCCTTAACAAAACACCACGAGCTTTAAACATTGAAATTGATGCGGATGGAAATGTCAGAGATAAGGAGTGATGGTTATGACAATACTCGATGGTTTGCAGGTTGCTCAACAGCGTAACCTCGAACTTCGTACCAAGATTGATGAGTACCTAAAAAATGGTCAGCGCAGACCTCATCTTTCCATCATTCTTATCGGTGATAATCCCGCATCTTTATCGTATGTCAAAGGCAAAGGTAAAGCATGTGAGGTTGCTGGGATTAAGCATACCCTCCACCACCTTCCAGAAAGTACGACAGATGATGATGTTCGTTCTTTGATTCAAACATTAAATAACGATCCCGAAGTGGATGGCATGATCTTACAACTCCCCATCCCCAAACACCTCGATGAAAATGTACTCATCGATTTAATCGCCAAAGAAAAGGATGCAGATGGTTTTCATGTGATGAACCAAGGGTATCTTTATCAGAAAAAGCCTAGCATTAAACCTGCGACACCCAAGGGAATCATGACACTCCTTAAACACTATAACATTCAAATTTCAGGATTAAACGCAGTTATTGTTGGACGATCCAACATCGTAGGTTTTCCAGTTGCCCGTCTTCTCATGGATGAGGGGGCAACCATTACGGTATGTCATCGTCAAACCAAAGATTTACGTGCACATACTTTAGAAGCTGATCTTCTTGTCGTCGCATCCGGTAAACCACATTTGATCACCAAGGACATGGTCAAACAGGGTGCGATCGTTGTTGATGTTGGTGTCAATCGCATCGATGGCAAACTTATTGGAGATGTTGATTTTGAGGATATTAAAGACATAGCATCCTTTATTACACCTGTGCCTAAAGGCGTTGGTCCCATGACGATCAATGCGCTGTTAGAAAACACCTATGAACTTTATCTAACCCACATTCAATAAGCATTTTCAACGAAAATTTTCTTTACTTCACCCATCGGGCTTGTTATAATGATTGTGTATTTAATTATCGTATAAGTTATCTTCGAATGGTGGTAACGTTTCTACCGCAATGCCAAAAAATTGCGACTACGATCTTCAAAGCATTTTAGGGGTTGTTTCGTTGTTCGTAGCCTGAATAAGGTACTTAAATACACTTCTTGATACAAAGGGGATAGGTTGCACCAAAACCTGATGGGTATCAAGAAGAAGGACACCCACTTTTATGGGTGTTTTTTTTGAGCCTAAAATGATACAATGAATATAGGCTATTTCGAAGGAGTTTGATCGTATGAGTATATGGCACGATATTGATCCACAACGCATTCAACCGGATCAATTTATTGCAGTCATCGAGATTTCTAAAGGCAGTAAAAAGAAGTATGAACTTGATAAAGAGACAGGAATGATTATCTTGGATCGAATCTTGTTTACATCGACCCACTATCCTGCAAATTATGGATTTATTCCACGGACGTATGCAGGTGACAATGACCCCTTAGATGTCCTGGTGCTGTGTCAAGAAGACATCGAGCCCTTAAGCTTGGTGATGTGTTATCCTATCGGTGTCATGAAAATGATTGATTCTGATGAAATTGACGAAAAAATCATCGCAATCCCTTTAGGCGATCCATCGCTTACACAGTATAAAGACATCAGTGAATTACCTGCTCATTTATTGACTGAAATGGGTCATTTCTTCGAGGTTTATAAATCACTTGAAGGCAAAAAAACATACATCCTTGATATTGAAGGAAAAGATGCTGCAAAGAA
>DIKN01000107.1:2865-18911 GCA_002424575.1 Acholeplasmataceae bacterium UBA5617
CCAGATCCAGATACCAATCAAACCTTAAAGCGCATGATTGAAAAAGCGAAACGCGAACAAGTACCTGCAGATGTCATCAAGCGTAACATCGATAAAGCCAAGGGCGGTGGAGAAGACAACTTATCATCCATTCGCTACGAAGGCTTTGGTCCGGGAAATTCTATGTTGATCGTGGAATGCTTGACCGATAATGTGAACCGTACGATTTCTGAAGTTAGAAATTGTTTCACAAAAACAGGCGGTAAACTTGGTATTTCAGGTTCGGTTGTCCATCAGTTCAATCATCAGGCTGTTTTCTCTATGAAGGGCATTACAGAAGATGAAGTCTTAGAAATCTTAGTGGGCAATGACCTTGATGTGAGCGACATCGAATCCGATGAAGAAGGTGTAACCATCTACAGTGATGCATCAAATTTCAGCACAATCCGTATTGCATTCAATGAAGCAAGACCTGAATTAGAATATGATACCGAACAGATTATGTGGCTACCTATCATGGAGACGACACTCGACTCAGAGGATCAAGAGAAGTTTGAACGGCTAACAAACATGCTTGATGAACTCGACGATGTTCAAGATGTATTTCATAACGTCGCTCTTTAAATGACGGATCATCGATAAAACGATAAGGACAATTTCCACAACGTGGAGATTGTTTTTTTATCCAATGCTCGAGAAATTTAAAATAGCAAGTGTTATTTACACATTTTATTTTCTTAAAAATATGATGCGTTCAAAATAGGAGTTAAGTAAGAAAAACGTAATAAATCTCCGATATTTTCTCGGATGCAAATGGGTTTTACTTGATATACAATAGGAATAGAAGGATACGTGAAAAAGAATATGACGACGTTTAATATTGCCATTGTAGAAGATCATCAAGAATACACGACGCTGATCCATCAATATCTGATGCGGTATCAAGCCGAAAACGATGTGTCATTTGAATTGACCTTTTTTAATGATGGTGATGAAATCACATCGGATTATAAAGCATCCTATGACATCATTTTTATGGATATCGAAATGAAGCGACTTGATGGATATACTGCCGCACAAAAAATTCGCAGTTTTGACAAGGATGTCATCATCATTTTTGTTACCAACATGGCGGGCTATGCAATCAAGGGTTACAGCGTGGATGCTTTAAGCTTCATCGTTAAACCGGTGACCTATTTTGCATTGAAAGAAGAACTGAATAAATCGATTGAACGATTAAAATCAAAAAAAGAACAATTTATCGTTCTACCGATAGAAAACGGAATTATCAAACAAAACATTAAAGATATCCTGTTTCTAGAAAGTTTTAAACACTATGTGGCTGTTCAAACAAAAAATCAATCAGTCACCATTCGCTCAACCATGAAACAAATGGAAGCACGTCTACAAGATAATCATTTTGTAAGATGTGATAATTCGTATTTGGTTAATTTAGCTTATGTCGATAGTGTTGCCGATAGCACGATTTATATTGGACAATATCAACTGAAAATATCACGTCCACGAAAAAAGTATTTCATGGATGCTCTTGCACTGTATATGGGGAATAATCTATGAATGATGCATTTATCAACATCCCAAGAGAATACACCGCGATTGCCGAATGGTTATTTAGTTTACTGTTCATTCTCATTTTGCCAAAACGCATCAAAGGTGTAAAGTTATATCTATGGTCTGCTTTATGGCTTGCTCTTTTTATTGCATATCAATATGTGGCGGGCATTTTACCTCTTTACATGTGGATTCCTGGAATGATTGGCGCTGTTCTCATGATGTGGGCTTTTATTTATTTCACCACAAGCATCAACTTTACAACATCGGTGTACTTCGTCATACAAGCCTTTATTATGGCGGAATTTGCGGCATCCATTGAATGGCAAATCTATTACTTTTATCTCCATACATGGGGAGACAGTCTCGTGTTGAAGACAATCATTTTAGTACTTGTCTTTGGCGTGACCTTCCTCGTTCTCTATCTGTTAGAAGCGCGTTATAAAAAAGTCATTCAAAAAATTATCATCACAAGAAACGACATCTATGTCACCTTTATCACGGGTTTACTGGTCTTCGTTATCAGTAATTTGAGCTTTACAGGTATTCAGTCTCCCTTTACGGGACGCTATGTGATTGAAATATTTTATATTCGCTCTCTTGTTGACTTCGTAGGCATCATTTTATTCTATGCACAAAGGGAACATAAACGTTTCACATTAAGCCAAATGGAATTACTTGTTACCAACAATATTCTTGAAAAACACTATCAGCAATATACCATATCGCAAGAAAGCATTAAAATCATCAATCAAAAGTATCACGATATGAAGCATCAGATCAATCTCATTAAAAATGAAATGGATCTCGAAAAACGGGATGAATACATCCAAAAGCTTGAAGAAGGCATCAAGGTCTATGAAACACAGTTCAAGACGGGATACGATGTTTTAGACACCATTTTGCAGTCTAAAGGTTTTCAATGCACGGAGCACAATATTCATTTAAATGTTGTTGCTGAAGGAGAACTGCTTAAGTTCATGAATATTATGGATTTGGTGTCTGTTTTTGGTAATATGCTTGATAATGCCATAGAATCGTGTAAACAAATCGATGAAATTGATAAACGCCTCATCCATATTGTTGTATTTCGCCAGAAAAATATGGTAATCATTCGCTGTGAAAACTACTTTGAAAACGTCTTAAAGTATGATAACGGTATGTTGGCGACGACAAAAAAAGATACCATCAACCACGGTTATGGTATTCGTAGTATTACGGACATCATTAATCAATATGAAGGCACCGTAAGAATTACCACCGATCACAACTGGTTCAAGATCATTTGCTTAATGCCCATTGCACAAGAGGTTAAATGAACCTTTTACAAAATTTGCCTAAAAATCAACAAAATGTGCCAAAAACGGTTTTTTTGTTTTTTTTTAAGTAGAATGATGGCAAGATAGCGTTTTCATGAATGCAGAATATAAAATAGAAGAGGTTGAGTTATGAATTCGAAGTTTCTACGTATCGTCAGTTTTGTCCTTGTACTACTGCTGGTTGGCGGTCTTTTTGCATGTAAAGAACCCGAAGTTTCTGTTGAAACATTCATGGTAACATTCTCAAAGAATATTGACAACGTCACTGTCAGCGGTATGCCTTCCCCACAAAATATTGAGAAAGGTAAACTTGTCACAGAACCCACAACCAATCCCTCTACATCGCTCTATACATTTACAGGATGGTATGCTGATGCAGCTGCAACCATACCGTTTAATTTCAGTTCAACACAAGTCACAGGTCGTTTAACGATTTATGCGGGTTGGTCTTTGAAGGTTACATCATATCAAGTCACATTTAATTATAATTACCAAGGATCTTCTGCACCCGTTGTAGTCAGTGTGGTTAGCGGTCAAAAGGTCACAAAACCTGCAGATCCAGTCCGCCCAAATTATCGCTTCCTTTATTGGAGCACACAAGCTGACGCTGGATATATCTTCGACTTTGATTCACCTATCACACACGAAACAACGCTCTATGCCATGTGGGAAATGACGTACACATTGACTTATCAATACAACACAGATGGTGTTTCAAATGTAGTTGTCACCTATGGAGATAGTGAAAATACAGTACAACCCAACGATCCAGTCCGCACCAATTTTACTTTTGGTGGATGGTTCACCGATCAACTATTTTTAAATCCATTTACACACGGACAACCCTTAATTTCCAACACAGTCCTTTATGCAAAATGGACAAGAGCAAGCTATACAGTCACCTTTAATTTAAATTACTCAGGGTCAACCCCATTTGTGGTTTACGCAAATGTCAATGCGGATGTCCCTGTTCCTGCTATACCCGTAAGAGATGGTTATGTCTTCGATAATTGGTATACATCAGCTACCGAACAGACCGAAGATACACTCTACGATTTTTCACCAGCAACAAACGATACGACCATCATCTATGCAGGATGGAAAGCACAATATGTGATCACCTTTGAACTGAATTATGATGGAGCACCCGCATCCACAACCCAAATTGTTGTCGAAGGATCAGAAGTTGAAGTGTTCACACCGGTTCGCGAAGGATTCCTTTTCAGTGGTTGGTATACCGATGCGCTCTGTACACATGCTTATGAGTTTGGTGCTGTGAACAGCGCGATGACACTCTATGCAAAATGGAGCGATTCCTCACAACAAACCGATGAATTCACAGTCACCTTTGATTTGAACTATACAGGATCAACACCGAATGAACAAATCGTTCCCGCAGGGACAGCAGCATCAAGACCCGTGGACCCCGTGCGTGAAGGCTATCGTTTCAGCGGATGGATGACGACGCCAACAGGAACAACAACGTATAAATTTGGTGCAGTCACCGAAAATGTCACGGTTTATGCTCGATGGGTCAATGTTTGGAAAATTACATTTAACCTCGGTTATTCAGGTGCTCCAGCACCTCAAGTTATTGAAACACTTGATGGCACACGTATTTCTAAACCTACCACGCCTACACGTGACGGTTTATGGCAATTCGTGACATGGAATGATGCTTTAGGTTCGCCATTTATCTTTACAACAGTGATTAAAGAAAATCATCAACTCTATGCGGTTTGGACACGTTCAGGCTATTACGTCACATGGGATTTCAATTTCACAGGAGAACCGGCACCAGTCACGACACCTGTGATGATTGGCAGTATTGCACGTGAACCTCAAAAACCTCAAAGAGAGGGCAATTGGGCGATTCAAGGTTGGTATTTAGATGAAGCATGCACGATCCCGTTCTCATTGACTTCTGAAGTTACTGAAGATGTCACACTTTATGCAAAATGGGCTTCAGGATTCTCATATTCTCTGAATCTCAACTACGTTGGTGCCCCAAGTATACCCACCCAAATTCTTTCATCTGGCTCCAATATCCCCGCTCGTCCAGTAGATCCAATCCGTCCCAATCATACCTTCGTAGGTTGGGCAACAAGCGCATCTGGACAACCCAATTTCAATGGATTTGGTACACCCATCACAAGTGATGTCAAGCTCTACGCACAGTGGCGCCACACATACATTTTTGAAGCAGAATATGTCAGTTTAGCTGGAAAGATTGGATGTGGTTGGTCTGGTGGTGCTGCAGGCATTGCTATGATTAATAAGGATACAATCACTGAGGATCCGGATTTAGGAACAAACGCGAATGCATCCAATGGATTCTTCCTCAGTTATCTCTACTGTTCAGGCTTATTCATCGACTTTGTCATCACATCAGACCGTGCGATCGATGCTACATTGATCCTTCGCTTCTCAGCAGAACAAAAAGATCCGTTTGTCATCACAGATAATGAATACTTAATTACTGTTAACGGAACAAAAGTCAATTACGGTTCAATCACCATTAATGGTGCATATGCGGCACTTCAACAACGCAAACTACCCTTTAGTGATGTTCTTTCTATCACCATTTCACTCAATGAAGGTCCAAACACAATCCGCTTCTTAACCAATAACCAAAACTCCATGGGAGGTACGATGGATGCAACAGCACCACTGATTGACTGCATCAAAATTGATACCTACGCTTATCTCACATGGAATCCCGTTCTCGAGAACTTAAGTACATTTAATTGATGTTAATAACAGGAGAAAACTATGAATTTTTTTCAACAAATCTTTAAACACAAACCCACAAAAATTTGGGCAATCACAACCATCATTACATTTGTTTTCATCTTGGTTATCAACATCATGTTGGTTGCTTCCTTTGTCACTCCCCTATTAAACATCCTTTTAGGTGGTCGTCGTGCCATTATTGCTGGTGGTGGAGAAAGCACATATGTAGCTGATTATGAAACCAAAGAAGAGGCAGCAGAAGCGGGACGTCAACTGTCCATCAGTATTGTCGAAGAAGGTATTGTCATGCTCAAAAATGATAACGCCATGCCTTTCCCTAATGGCGCAAAAATCAGCGTCTTTGGGAAAAACTCCATTAACTTATCATATGGTGGGTCAGGCTCAGGTGGAAAATCTCATGTGAACAATAAAACCATCTTTGATAGTTTGGTTGAAGCAGGCTTTGAATATAATCAAGTACTGAAAGATTTTTATGAAGATGACAGTGCTTCAGGTAGTGGCCGCTCAAGCAATCCGAGTATTGAAAATGCAGGAATTTCTACTCTCTTAACAGGAGAAACACCTCAGTCATCTTACACCAATGAAATTAAGCAAAGCTATAATAACTATAACGATGCCGCACTTATTGTCATCACAAGAATCGGTGGCGAAGGTTGGGATTTACCCCGTGCAATGGCGGATGGATATGGCGTTAATGCAACATCTCATTATTTACAACTTGACGTGAATGAACGCGATTTATTAAAAGCAGTTGCTCAAGCGGGTTTTACGCGTATCGTTGTCATTCTTAACAGCAACAACCCCATTGAACTCGGTTTCTTGGATGATCCTACACATTATGCATATGATTCACGCATTAACGGATGCTTGTGGATTGGAACAACAGGTGATACGGGTATCTTAGGACTAGGACGTATTTTATCGGGTGAAGTTTCACCATCTGGACGTACAGTTGATACCTATGCACGTCAATTTAAAAATGATCCAACCTACGTCAATTTTGGAAATAACGCCTTATTAGGTGGCAATATTGTTCCTGTTGATCGAGGTAACTATTATAACTTAAACGGCTCAACAACCAATCACAATTATACATTTGTCGATTATGAAGAAGGAATTTATGTTGGGTATAAATATTATGAAACACGCGGTGCAGGTGATGCAGCGTGGTATAACTCAAACGTTATCTTCCCATTTGGTTTCGGATTGTCGTATGCAACATTTACCCAAGAGTTAATCAATGAACCTCAAGGTTCAACGATTAAAAAAGATGAAACCATTGATTTCAAAGTTCGCGTAAAAAACACATCATCAACCTATGCAGGTAAAGAAGTCATTCAGATTTACGTGACCGCACCTTATACATCAGGCGGTTTGGAAAAACCCTATGTTATCCTCGCGGGTTTTGCAAAAACTGGCGTTTTACAACCAGGTCAAACACAGACCGTTGATATCAAGATTAACCCCTATGATTTTGCGTCCTACGATGCAATCACCAATGAATGTTTTGTTCTTGAGAGTGGCACATATGAAATCAAGCTTCAGAAGAATGCACACACCCTGATTGATTCTTTCACCATGAATGTACCCGCACAAGGGATTGCGTGGAAAGATGGGGTTAACGGTGTTGTTCAAAATCGTTTTTCTGATATTGATGATGAGCTTGGCACTATACTATCGAGAAGCAATTGGGCAGCAACATTTCCACAAGCAAGAACAGCATCTGAGATTATCTTAAGTCCAGCGACAAAAACAGCACTCGACAGCCGCTCCTCGGGTAATCCAATTAGCGTTCCCGATGAAGAATACCCAACTTTTGGCAAGAGTGGTGATTTGAAGTACTTTGATTTATTTGGTAAGAGTTATGATGATCCACTTTGGGATGATTTACTTGATCAATTAACGACGGTTGAAATGGTTCGTCTCATTACCGATGGACAGTTCAAAACGCTCGATATTCCCTCCATTAAATTACCGGAAACCATTCATGCAGATGGTCCCTTCGGATTTGTCAACTTTATGGGCATTAATGACCCCTATGATTTTGCAGCATGTGCGTATTATCCAAGTGAAGTTGTTCTCGCATCAACATGGAATGCACAACTCGCTGAAGATTTTGGTATCGCTATCGGTAATGAAGCGCTCATCGGTAACGAAAGAGGCGATGGCATCCCATATTCGGGATGGTATGCACCTGGTGTGAATATTCATCGCTCACCTTTTGGTGGACGTCTTGGAGAATACTACTCTGAAGATAGTTTCTTAACGGGTAAGATGGCAGCAAATCAAGCAAAAGGTGCCGGCAGTAAAGGTCTTATCGTCATCGTGAAGCATTTAGCTGTTAACGAACAAGAAACTGATCGCAACGGGGTAGCCACATGGCTTACAGAACAAGCACTTCGCGAAATCTATTTAAAACCTTTTGAAATGACATTTAAAGAAGGTGGAACGCATGCAGCAATGTCATCGTTCAATCGTATTGGAACCAAATGGGGTGGCGGAGATTATCGGTTACTCACCGAAGTTCTACGCAACGAATGGGGTTTCCAAGGTTTTATTGTCAGCGATTTTAACAACAATAATGAATATGCAAACGCAGCACAAATGGTATATGCAGGTGGGGATTTACACTTATTCACCGTAAATTCAAGATGGTGGGATCCTGATACATCGAATGCGACTGACATGACCGTGTTACGTTTAGCAACAAAAAATATTTTATTTGCGGTTGCCAACTCAAACATTACTAACGCAGATGTTGTCGGTTATCGATTACCCGTATGGCAAGAACTTTTGATTGTTGCAGATATCGTGATTGCAGTTAGTTTAATTGGATGGGGCGTACTCGTCATCGTCAAGATGAAGAAAAAAGCAAAACTTCCAGTTGCATAGAATCGATAGAAGATGGGCGTTTACAACATTGGAGGATCAACATGTTTCGATGGGCAGTATGTGGATTAGGAAAAATTTCACATCGATGGGTTCGGGTAGCCAATAGTCTTTCCGATATGAAGGTTATCGCTGCCGTATCATCTTCAAAAGAACGTGCTGAAGCATATCGCAAGAAGTACAAGATGTCATATGCCTTGACGTACGAAGAACTTGTAAAAAACCCTACGTGTGTCGATGCTGTATATGTCAGTACGAATATGAATATGCACCAAAAAACGGTAGAAATGTTTCTCAATGCTGGCATTCCTGTCCTCTGTGAAAAATCATTTGCACTCAACAGTCAACAAGCAAAAAGTATGATTGATTGTGCAAAAAAGAACAATGTTCTATTGATGGAAGCCATGTGGTGCCGTATATTACCAGCCAATCGCATGGTTGATCACATCATCAAAGAGAAAAAGTATGGGTCTATCCTCTCCACAAAGGGTTACTTCAAAGCGGGATGGGGACATGGACCCAAATCACGTGTATGGAAGCATGATGTAGGTGGTGGCAGCGTCCTTGACCTTGCGGTCTATCTTGTTCATTACACATACATGTTACTGGGTAAACCATCATCGATAGCAGCCAAAGGTTTGGTCAAAAACGGTGTTGATCGATCCACAGATTTCATCTTCACATACCCCCAAGGGGTGACATCAAATCTTCATTCATCCTTACAATTTCCAACACTAAGAGAATCCTACTCCATTTATTGTGAACACGGTGACATCATCGTTCCATCGTTCTATGGAACTTTTAAAGTGATTGAAAAACCACATCATGGAAAGCGTATTGTCACATCATTTCCAAACGTGGATGGCTTCTCTTATGAAATTACACATTTTGTTGAACTGTTCAAATCCGGTAAGAAAGAAAGTCCTATCGTCCCCCTTTCGTTGACCCTTGAAGTCATGGAAGCACTACAGGAAATCAATCGTCAAATCGGTGTTGAATTTTCATAAAACGTGATGATTCATCAAGAATTTCGTTTTTAATTGATCACAAGTCAAGATGTTTCTGAATACCGAATCATCGTATCGAGATGGGTGTTTTCAGTGATGTCTCATGACGAAACATTTAAAAACGATGCATTTGCTGAAAACTGGGTAAATTGGGTTTATCTTTCCCTTGAAAAAAGAAAAACGAGAAAAGGAGAATTATATGAATAAAATGATGCGTTTGATCAGAAAGTACACGCAAGGATTGAAGTTTTTAGTCATTGCATTACTTCTACCGTGTCTGGCAGCTACAACATATGCGATAGTTTTTGAGTCAGACTTTAGAACGCTCGCGGAACTTCAACAAGCGGCACGTGAGCTGAATGCTGAAGTAACAGCGGACAGTGTTACATTGCTCAAGAACATAGGTAATTCACTACCTTTGGAAAAAGGCAATAAGGTTACAATCTTTGGTGTCTTCTCTGACCAAAACGGAACCTCATCTAACACGGGTTTTGCTTTTGGTGGACAAGGATCCGGACAAGGTAGTGACCCACTCGGTTACGTGTCCTTACATAGTGGACTCGAACAAGCGGGATTAGTCGTTAACCCAACGGTGAAAGCTTACTATGCTGAAAGCATACATGGCGGTATTGCTTTCTCTAGAGCAGCAACAGTTCCCACATCAGCGACAGATACTACACTGCGTGGACTACCCACAGGTTGGACACCACGTAACAACTCGTATTCTGTTGGCGAAGAAGATCCAGATGGCGCTGATGGCAACGGCAATCTCGAAACTGTTAAGTCATCTTTCTACCAATACAATGATGCTGCAGTTATCGTCATCCGTCGTACGGGTACCGAAGGTGGAGAATATTCACTCTTTAATACACCAGGTCACTCAAACCCACTCGATCATTATTATCAACCCGATGATAACGAACTTGCTCTGATTGATTATGCGGACAAATATTTCGAAAATGTCATCGTATTGATCAACTCTGCAAACACCATGCAATTGACATCGCTTGAAGATAACGATAAAGTCGATGCGATTTTATGGATTGGTTACCCAGGTGGATCAGGTAATATCGGTGTTGGTAAAGTTATTGCAGGTGAAGTTGCACCATCCGGTCGTACAGTTGATATCTATAATGCTGATTTCAAAACGGACCCCATTTGGCAAAACTTTGCAGGTAACATTCAAACTCATTTGACCGTTGTAGAACGCGAAATGATTGATATGGTTGGTACCAATAACTGGATTAGAAGAACCATGTTGGTCGCTGTAACTAAAGAAGACCCATGGAGCTTTGATAGCCAAGGTAACGTCACCATCAAAGACCCCTCAACTCTCAAATTAATCGTTCCAACCGATGGTACAAACGGAACAATGGGCTATCGCGGACGTCCAGTGGTCGAACAATATTCACGTATCACAGACATCAATGGCACGTTGAACATGCCACAAGCCGTTACGTATTCATCGAACTCTGCGATGTCTAACCTTCTCGACTACGAAGAAGGCATCTACATGGGTTATCGTTTCTATGAAACAGCATTCCATGAAGGATATTTCGATGGTACTGGCGAAGTCAATGGTGGTCGTTTCCAAAGAGAAGAAGCTGGTTATTACAACCGCACCGATGGCGTTCTCTACCCCTTTGGATATGGTCAATCCTATACAACATTTACACAAGAAATCGTCAATGCATCAACCTTTGAAGGTAAAGCACTTGATACATCTAAAGGTGCAACCATGGAAGTTCAAGTCAAAGTTACCAACACAGGTTCTATGGCAGCTAAAGAAGCTGTTCAGTTGTATCTCACTGCACCTTATACACCAGGTGGCATTGAAAAAGCTTACGTTTCACTTATCGCTTTCGGTAAAACCGGTTTAATTAAACCAGGCCGCTCTGAAGTGATCACTTTAACATTCAACGTTCAAGACCTTGCATCCTTCGACTGGAATGATGCCAATAAAGATGGTCATAAAGGTTATGAACTTGATCCAGGTACTTATGTTTTCAGATTACAAAAGAACTCTCATGATGAAATCCAAAACTTCAGCATGACGTTAGCTGCAATCAAACATTATGATAAAGATGCAGTCACCGATGCTGATATCAAACCTTTATTCTCACCCGATGATGGCGCATGGGATGGCACACGTAATGACCCCGATTATTATTCAACATTCAGAAATAGTTTTGTTTCTCCAGAAAGTCAAATGGTCCTCATGACCCGTGCTGATTTCAAGGGAACATTCCCCACATCACCCACGGTTGATGACTTGAAGTTCTCTAAAGAAGCCATTCTGATTATGGATGCACAAGCAGCTTATACATCCTTTAACGACCTCACCACAGACCCGTGGTATGTTAAAAAAGAAGATATTCCTGCAAACTGGACACAAGCTTCAGCAGCTGATGTTGCAGCACGTGTCAACGGTAAAACCCCTGTTCAACTTTGGGAAATGGCGAATGTACCATATGATGATGTCAGATGGGATCTCTTCATTAACCAATTAACGTGGACAGAAATGCAAACTTTAATCAATAACTCTGCACAAAACGCTTTAAGTTCGATTGGTCGTCCAGCATCTGCAAACGCTGATGGTCCTGGTGCATTCCCCAACAGCCAAAACGGTGGTTCTGGTGGCGGTATCGGTACACACTGGTGCGCAGCAGCAAACATTGCAGCAACCTTTGATGTGAAGAATGCTGAAGCCATTGGTCGTAAAGAAGGCGAACACTCCTTATGGAATGGTGCACAGGGTTGGTATGGTCCAGGTCTACAAATGCACCGTGGACAAACCGGTGGTAGAAACTTTGAATACTTCTCACAAGACCCACTCTTAACAGGTTTAATGGGTGCATATCAAGTGAAGGGTGCAACCTCAACTGGTACGATCGTCTACATGAAGCACTTATTCTTGAACGAACAAGAAACATCCCGTTATACCCTGCATACGTTTGCTGATGAACAAACATCACGCGAAATTTACATTCGTGCATTCGAATGGGCAATCAAGTATGGTAATGCTAACTCCACCATGAGTGCATATCCAAGCTCTGGACTTGTTCATCCAACAGCAAACTACTATCTCTATGAAAAACTCCTTCATGATGAATGGGGATTCAAGGGATATTCAATTACTGACTATTTCAATAACGATAATACGTTAACAACAGCAAACATGTCAGCACGTTCAAATCAAGTACCCCTCAACTCATGGCAAACCAACTTTGGACGCAGTATGGATGGCGTTTGGGATGAAACAAAGAATGTCTTAGTTGTGACCATGCCAACATTTACAACCTACAACCCACAAAACGTTAACGCTGGCGCATCACGTGCTTATAAGCATGCTGAAACCGGTGCACCTGCATCGAAGATGTATGCAAATAGCGAAGCTGCATTAGCTGATGGATATGTTCCATATGTTTCTGGAGATACCATTGAAGCTTACACACAATGGGCATCCTATCGTAAACTCATTCATCGCATACTTTATACTACTGTGAATTCGAACGTGATGAAGAATGGTTTGGTTGCTTCTCCATGGAGTGTCACCACAGCAGCTACACTTTATACACCACTCAACATGGCAAGCACATTGTCAGTTGCTGGTGATCAAGTTCCTGTTGGTTTAAATGTTAACTATATGTTAAAGTCTGGTACTCTTCCAGCTGGATTGACGTTGAACCCCAATGGTACATTAACAGGTACAGCAACGACACAAGGCGTATATTCCTTCGTCGTCGTTGGATATCTTGCAGATACCAATTGGGTGGGTACTGGTGGCGGTAACAACACCTATCAACGTACATTCAATGTCAACGTTGAACCGTATTTAACCTACAGTGGTGAAACAGCAATGGTTGTTGGACAACCCTTTACTGCAACATTCACGGTTAACCCCAACTTCTTACCACTTCCAACCTTGACAGTTGCAAACAACACGAACTGGGGTGTAGCATTCTCAGCAACCGCAACAACCTCAACGAACCTCAACCACTCGACGACTGCACTTCCCACAGGTATTACGTTAACTGCGCCAACTGTAGCAAACGGATTCAACGATCCTACAAGCCCCAATTATGGTAAGTTCACCATTTCAGGTACACCAACAACACCAGTTGCTAGCAAAACTGCATATGTTTATTTCGGTACAGGTAGCTCAACTGCAGGCACTAACGTTCGTACTCGTTATGCAACGCTTGTCATTAACTTCACTGTTGCAGGTAACTACATCCTTGATCTCAACTACACAGACAGTATCGATTCAACCGTAAGCTTCGTTCCAGGTACAAATTTAACACTTTCTAACCCAGTACGAGATGGCTATATCTTTGCAGGTTGGTACACGGATGAACTTACAACCACGAAGTCAAACCTTATTGCAGGAACGAGTGCTTCAACAACGCTTTATGCACGTTGGATTGACATCAATGATACGCAAGCCGCACTTGCTGAACTCGCACAACAAGCATCAAGTTTACTCGACAGCCATTATGCTGATCAAGCAGCGCTCAATGCACAAGTTGCAAGCTTAACTGCACAAATTAACACCATATTAAGCCGCTTAACAACTGCTGAAACATCAGTTGCTCAAATTCCTGCTATTCAATCATCCATCACCGCTATCACTCAGTCACTTGTTGCTCTTACTGGCGATGTGGATGCAGAGTTTGCAGCACTTGCAGATTTACTCGATGATAAGTTCTATGAAATCGATCTACGTTTTGGTGCTGCAACCAGTGCCCTTGATGCTGCACGTACAGCTTTAGAATCTGCGATTACTGCAGGCGATCAAGCAGCTCAAGCAGCATTAACAAGCGCTATCGATACTCTACAAGCCGCAATTACTGCAGGCGATGCAACACTAGCAACCTCTGTAGCAACACACGTTGACTCACTCACAGCATTGATCACTGCAGCAAACGGTCGTATTGATACGAACCAAGCCGCTATTGCTAACCTTCTCAGCCAACTTACAGCTGCACAAAGCGCACTCAGCGATCTTGAAGACCAACTCGGTGATACAGATGCCGCACTCGCAGCAGCTAAAGCTAGAATTGATGCTCTCGAAGCAGCACTCGCAGCCGCACAAGCCGCGATTGAAGAATTACAAGTTGTTCCTGAAACAGGATGTGGCTCTGCAATCAACGCTTCAAGCACTCTTTTCATCACACTAAGCATTCTATTAGGTGCTGCATTGATTGTGTTCTTTAAGAAAAGAAGTTAGTTCTATACATTCAATCGTTTAAATCATTTTGCATCATCACCTAAGTACTCTCCTCATTGTTCTACCCGTATTCACACAACGAATACGGGTAGGCCTTAGGTGTATATCGAAAAATGTTTAAATGATCACTTTTCATGTTGCACATGCCTAGAGGAGTGATCATTTAAAACCTTTTCACATGTATTACGCGCATTTTACCTTCAAAAGGAGACACACTATGAAATATAAAGACTTGATTCGTCAGATGTCGGTCGAAGAAAAAGCGTCATTAATGTCTGGTAAAGATTTTTGGCAGACACAAAACATTGATCATTTAAACATACCTAGCATCTTTTTAGCGGATGGACCCAACGGTCTTAGAAAACAAAAAGCTGCCGCAGACCATCTTGGTCTTAATGAAGCGGTTAAATCCACATGTTTTCCAACCTCTGCAACGATTGCAAACTCTTGGAATCCGTTGCTTGTTGAAACTGTCGGTACAATGATCGGTGCTGAAGCTGTTGCTGAAAAGGTATCCGTTGTCTTAGGGCCAGGCATCAATATCAAACGTAATCCTCTTGGAGGAAGAAATTTTGAATATTATTCAGAAGATCCCTATCTAGCCGGTAAACTTGCATCAGGTTTCATTCGTGGTGTACAAAATCATGGTATCGCTGCATCGGTAAAACACTTTGCAGCCAATAACCAAGAATTGAGAAGAATGTCCATTGATTCAGTCGTCGATGAACGTGCACTTCGTGAAATCTATCTGACCGCATTTGAAATGGCTGTCAAAGAAGGAAAAACGAAGACCGTGATGGCATCATATAACTTACTCAATGGTGTGTATACCAACGAAAACCCTCATCTTCTTCAAGACATTCTACGAAAAGAATGGGGATTTAAAGGTGTTGTTGTATCAGATTGGGGCGGCATCAACGATCGTGTTGAAGCATTGAAGGCGTCATCAGAACTTGAAATGCCAGGTTCTGGAGGTGACACTAATCAAGAAATCATTCGTGCGATAAATAATGGAACACTCAAAGAGGATGTTTTGGATGAAGCTGTTGATCGCCTACTGACGTTAATCTTTGATACCAGTGAATCAATTAATGATAGTGATGCAAAAATGGATATGGATTTGCATCATATGGTCGCACAAACTGCGGCAGAAGAATCAATGGTTTTACTTAAAAATGATACCAAGATTTTACCCATCAAAAACGGTCAGAAAATAGGTATTATTGGTGACTTTGCACGTCTGCAACGTTTCCAAGGGGCGGGCTCATCAGGGGTTAACCCAACCAGACTTGATTC
>DIKN01000102.1 GCA_002424575.1 Acholeplasmataceae bacterium UBA5617
GCATAAGCGGATGAAACCCAGTTGGTTTCAAAGTTTTTAGAGTTGCGGTAACTTGTGACAATGTTCTTATTTTCAACAAATGCTTTATTCATTTCATAAATATAGTTAACATCTAGTAAATTATCTGCATCAAACACGAAATATGCATCGAAGGAGGTGATGCCATAATCTTTTTCGATCTGTTGAAACAAGTACTCCAGCGCCCAACCTTTACGTTTTTTTGAATCATCAAAACGTTCATAGACATGACATCCCATTTGGCGTGCAATCGCTGCGGTTTTATCGTTACAATTATCGGCAACAACAAAAATCTCAAGTAAATCTTGATTATATGCTTGTTGATGGATACTTTCAATTAAGTTCCCAATTACCTTTTCTTCATTGCGTGCAGGAATAATAATACCATAACGCTTTCTAACATCAGTTTCTTGAAATGTTTTGGGTTTAAAGAACAAACCAACAACAAACTGAACCGACTTATGAAAATTAAATATCCCCAGCAAAAGACCCAAGACAACAATGATTTGATTGAGTTGATCCATAGAAAAAAACCCCCATAGCAAATGAAAAACATTTATCTTACATATTGTATCACAAATAATTCTAAAAAACTTACCAATTCTAGTTTGATTTAATAGACATTAAAAACGAAATGTTATAAGATGATTGTAACAACAATGAGATATCGAAAAACTAAACAAAGCGAGATGAATATATGCTTAATCGAAAGCATTCAAATGTTTTGGTCATGATCAACGAATCACTTCGATTGGTCAAACGAAGACCTTTGGTTTTGATCTTTATTTTGCTTTCCCTTCCTTTCCTCTACCTTGTCGTCTACGCAACGGGTGGTATCAAATTTGTTTATTCTCATTCGATGTATATTCCTATTGTCATAGCGGGTATTTATTACGGCGTCATCTTTGGTATTACAACAGGTTTTTTTGCTGCCATTTTGTTGGGACCATTAATGCCTATCGATACCCTCACAAATGAAATGCAAGCTCCAGAAAACTGGATATATCGTATGCTCATTTTCGTTTTGGTCGGCGGCATTATCGGTTATGCTGCAGACAAACTGAGAAAAGATAGAGAACACATTGAAATCTTGATGTCATCTAATCAAGAAACACAGGTTCCCAATACGAATGCACTTAAAAAAATGAGTGAAAACTTACCACATAAAACATATTCCATCATGACCATTTTGGTAAATAATCATCACAGCATTATTGATTTACTTGGTGTCTCTCTGTACTATGAGCTTATTCATTTGCTTTATGAAGATTTGAAATCACAATGTAAACACGGTGTCATCATCATTCAATCGGATAGCAACAAGTTGTGGTTGGTTGTCCCACACGAAAATATTGAACTTGAGGTTCAGAGATTGATTATGGTTTTAAATCAGCCCAGACAGATTCGTGGTATTCCGTTATACGTTGACTTTTCTGTAGGTTCTACCTTGTGTTATGACATTCACCATATTGAAAACTTTGAAGTTTTTGAAATGAGTGATGTTGCAGCGAGACACGCACAAATAAAAAACCTCCCCTTTGTTTTAGGTGACACGGATAAAGAACGCAAAAAAGGGGAATATGACTTACTTGCTAATTTCAAACAAGCACTAAATCAGGGTGATGTTTTTCTAGTTTACCAACCCAAGATCAACCTAAACACGGATAAGCCTTATGCACTTGAAGCACTCATCCGATGGAAACATTTTCAAAAAGGCATGATTCCACCCGATGTGTTTGTTCCCTTAATTGAAGAAACGAAACTGATTCATGTCTTAACTGATTGGGTACTAACACAATCTTTAGTTAAAGAAAAAGAATTAATTGCACTCGATTATCACATCCCCATCTCTATTAATATTTCAGGAAAAAACCTCTATGATCCTCAGTTTGAATCTAGGACTATGAAAATCATTCAAGAACAAGGTGTTCCTGTCGAGCTAATCGAGTTTGAGTTAACTGAATCTACGCTGATGATTAACCCGATCGAAAGCAGACAGATCCTTCAGAGATTCCAAACACAAGGCATACTTATTTCACTTGATGACTACGGCTCTGGCTATTCGTCACTTTCATACATCACCCAATTCCCGATTCAAACTATCAAAGTTGATCGATTGTTTATGAAAGATATCTCAACGAACATGGAAATGCATGAAATTGTTAAATCAACCATTTCTTTATTCAAAACATTGGGTTACAAAGTGGTAGCTGAAGGTGTTGAAACAAAGGAAGTTGTCGATTTGCTAAAAGCATTCGATTGTGATTACGCACAAGGTTATTATTTTGCAAAACCTATGGATTCAGATAAAATTACTGAATGGCTCAAAGGCAAACTATAAATCAAAAAGCTGTGTGATTTTTCACAACAGCTTTTTTTCTTTAACAATGTCTTTAAATTTGATATGTGCCATCCACAAAATATGAAGCAATGCGTGCAGCTAATCTTGCATTGTTATAAACAAGTTCTATATTGGCTGCGAGTGAATCGCCACCGGTAATCTCTTTAATCTTTGCTAACAAGAACGGGGTAACATCTTGACCTTTGATACCTTTGTTATTTGCTTCTACAAGAGCTTTTTCAATGGCTTGGTTTATGACATCATGTGACATGCTAAAGGCCTCTGGGATGGGGTTTGCGACGACGATACCACCCTTTAATCCTAACCCCCATTTTGATTTCATCAGATTCGCAATCTCCTCTGGTGAATCAAGACGGTAATTGACTTTAAATCCAGAGATTCTCGAATAAAAAGCAGGGAGTTGATCAGTTTGATAACCAATCACTTCAACACCTTTGGTTTCCAAATACTCCATAGTTAACCCAAGATCTAAAATTGATTTCGCACCTGCACAGACAACGGTAATATCTAAATCTGAAAGTTCTTCTAAGTCTCGTGAGATGTCAAACGTTTCTTGAGCACCCCTGTGTACACCACCAATACCACCGGTTGCAAACACACGAATACCAGCTAAACTCGCGATAAGCGAAGTACCAGAAACCGTGGTTGCTCCAGTTTTCTTTTGTGATAACACATATCCAAAATCACGTTTGCCAACTTTATAAACACCTTTTGCTTTAGCTAAGTACTCGATTTCCTCATCTGATAAACCAACTTTTACAACGCCATTTAAAATAGCGATAGTTGCGGGTACTGCACCTTCTTTTCGAATGATCGCTTCAACTTCTTTCGCCATTTTGACGTTATCGGGATAGGGCATGCCATGTGAGATGATGGTTGATTCTAAAGCGACGACCGGTCTTTTTTCGTAAAGTGCTTGTCTGACTTCATGAGAAATGCTTAATTCTGGTTTCATAAATTTAGCTCCTTGATGGTTTCTTCAATTTGTTTTTGAGAGAGTGTAGTTGATACAGCATTTTCATCGATTAGATTAAGGCATGCATTGGCAATACCGTATGAGATGACATCTTTTTGATGAATCGTTGCATAAATCACACCCGATAAAAATGCATCACCCGCACCATTTGAATTCATGACCTTGATGGGAATGGATGATCGACATAATGCCACGTCTTTATTGGCAAAATAAACGCCTTTTTCACCGAGTGTGATAAAAATCTCATGTACATCTTTTTCAATAAAAAAATGTCCAAGCTTATCCAATCCTTCGAAGGTATCATCACCAAACTCAGCAATCGTCTTTGCTTCAATTAAGTTCATTTTTAGTGTATGAATGTAAGGTAGAAAAGTCTTTAACTTAATCGCTTTTTGTCCTGAGATCGCATCAACATAAGTTTTATGTCTGTATTTCTTGAGTAGATAACCTAATAACTCTTCGGACAGATTGGTATCTATCACAAGAATCTTAGCCTGATCAAGAAGTTTCTCATGTGCCATGATTTGATCATGCGTCACCTTCGTTATCTCATCCATCAGTGCAACCCCAATCAAATCTTCACCTTTTTCGTCGATGAGAGACACATAAAGTGGGGTCTCATGGATGTCGATCGGAATGACATTTAATCCTATCTCTTTGGCTTGTTCTAAAATAAGTTCTCGGTAATGATCATTACCAAGCGGGGTAATCAATGTGGTTTCGATACCTAGTCGTGCTAAATTTTCTGCGATATTTCTACCGACACCTCCAAAAGATCTTTTCATGTATCCTGGGTTAGAATCGTATAAATGCATCTTTTGGTGTGGGTAAAGAAAAAGGTCAATCACTGAACCACCTATGACAACGACTTGATTCATGAATTCACCTCCATTTTCTTTCATTATATCATAGGAAGTGAATCCTTAAATGATGATGAATAATCTTGTTTTCTTCCCACATTCATCATGATGATGTCATTTGCTTTGCTATACTAAATCATTAAATCTATGCTATACTAAATTTAAAGAGGTGACTTCCATGTATCAACCCAAATTTTACAATCCAGAAATTGACTTATTGCTTGAGGCTTTCTTAACCTTAAAAACCAAAGAAGAAATGATGCGTTTTTTAGAAGATGTTTGTACCATTAAAGAAATCACAGACATGGGTCAACGCTTTGCGGTAGCGAAACTTCTTCATGAGAAAATCCCATATCATACGATTGTTGATCAAACGACAGCATCAACGGCAACCATTTCACGTGTAAATAAATCTTTGGTCTATGGAGCTGAAGGTTATATCACTGCTTTATCACGGCTTCACAAAAACATTTAAGGGCGATTTTAGTCGCCCTTATTTTTTTAGTTTTCCTTATTCTTTTTTGTTTGATAACAATAACTTCCATCATATAATTTAAAACCAATATCTTGATAAAATTTTGTATGTGACCCCACAAAAATATGTTTAGCACCATCTTTTCTAGCTGCCAAAATCGCGTGGTAAATACAAACTTGTGCTAATCCTTTTCTGCGATGCGCTGGTACGGTTGCTACGGGTTCAATCAAGGCAGTCTTTGAACCTTCGATAAACCATATGCCTGCATATGCAACATAATGATTTCCATGATGTGCTGCATAGGTGTAACGTTTTTTAAAATGTGGTGATGATGTCATACTTTGACGATCTTTGAGTTCTTGTTCGGTGTAAGTAATTTCTGGACCATGGTCAAAACCAAGCCATAGGGCATGATGTACTTGATCGAGTC
>DIKN01000028.1:0-455 GCA_002424575.1 Acholeplasmataceae bacterium UBA5617
TTGGAGATGTTGATCTCTTTCACATAACCTTCGGTTGTTTTGCTTGATTCATTGCTAAATGTTTGGTCCATGTGTTCTCCTTCCTACGCGTCAATGTTGCTCGCGTAAATCGCGTTTTCTTGAATAAATTGTTTTCTTGGTTCTACTTCCTCACCCATTAACATCGAGAAGACTTGGTCAGCATCCATCGCATCCTTTAGGGAAACTTGAAGCAAGGTACGACGTTCAGGATCCATGGTGGTTTCCCAAAGTTGTTCAGGATTCATTTCCCCAAGACCTTTGTAACGTTGAATGGTGGGACGTCCACCCATTTCTTCGAGAAGCTTCGCAAGTTGTTCATCACTGTATACATATTCAACACGTTTACCGGATTGAACCTTGTAGAGGGGTGGTTGTGCGATAAAGACATAGCCTAAATCAATTAAAGGCTTCATAAATCTGAAGAAGAAGGTTAA
>DIKN01000028.1:561-1700 GCA_002424575.1 Acholeplasmataceae bacterium UBA5617
AAACGAGCTTTTTCGACGTTTAATACTTTCCCACGAAGTGGCATGATCGCTTGATATTCAGACTCTCTACCCTGTTTTGCTGATCCACCTGCAGAATCACCTTCCACGATGTAAATTTCTGAGATCACAGGATCTTTACTTCTGCAATCGGCAAGCTTTGATGCAAACCCTAAAGCATCAAGGGGTGACTTTCTTCGTGTAGCTTCGCGTGCTTTCTTCGCTGCAATGCGTGCACGAGACGCCATTAAGCACTTTTCAACGATAGCCTTAGCATCGTTGGGGTTTTCGAGTAAATAACGTTCAAAACCGTCACCAAAGACTTGTGACGTAATCCCACGAACTTCTGGATTCCCTAATTTTGTCTTAGTTTGTCCTTCAAATTGGGGATTAGGATGTTTGACAGACACGATAGCCGTCAAACCTTCACGTGTATCTTCACCCAAGAAAGAATCATCTTTTTTGAGCATACCAGATTCGGTACCATACTTATTCAAAATGCGTGTAAGTGCCATCTTATATCCATCTTCGTGCATGCCGCCTTCATGCGTTGGGATGTTGTTGGTGAATGAGTATAAATTGGTGGCATACGAATCGTTATATTGCATCGCAATTTCAATGGTGACATCATCAACTTCTTTATCCATGTAGATGACCTCTTGATTGACTTTGCCTTTTCCTGAATTTAGGAAAGAAACATATTCAACAATACCACCTTCATAATGGTATGTGTGTTCGATTGGTAGTTCACCACGTTGATCTGATATGGTGATTTTTATCCCCTTATTCAAGAAAGCGAGTTGTTGAATACGATTGCGAAGAATCTCAAAATCATAGACCGTGGTTTCTGTAAACACCAAATGATCCGATTTAAATGTGACAATCGTTCCTGTGTGGGTTGATGTACCGATCACATTGACATCTGTGACAGGAATACCGCGTTCATAGCGTTGTTCATACGCTTTATCATCGCGATGAATTTCAACTAAAAACCATTCTGAGAGTGCATTGACAACGGAAGCACCTACACCGTGAAGACCACCGGAGACTTTATACGACTTACCGTCAAATTTACCACCGGAGTGGAGCGAGGTTAAAATCGTCTCAACGGCGGGACGGTGTGTTTTGGGGTGAAGGTCAAC
>DIKN01000028.1:1818-4944 GCA_002424575.1 Acholeplasmataceae bacterium UBA5617
CTCCCAATATACATACCAGGGCGTTTTCTAACCGCCTCGAGACCTTCTAAGATTTGAATGTTTGATGCATCGTAATTGGACATATGTTCACTCCTTCGTTAAGTGGATCATCTGGATGTGAGCACCCTCGATCACATGGGTGCTATTCATAATGATTTGGTGCTCTTTGGGTAACTCTTTGAGAAAGCGTTGTTGCCGTTCTGGATCGAGTTCACTGAGCACATCATCGAGCAGCAGTGTCACCTGCTGATTCGTTTTTTCTTTAATTAAAGCAAGTAATGCAAGTTTTAATGCAATCACCATCAATCGCTGTTCCCCTTGAGATGCATAACTTTTAGCATCGTGTCCGTTAAAACGGAAGATGACATCATCGCGATGTGGTCCAGCTTGAGTGGCTTGATAAAGAATATCTTGTTTTTGATTTTTCTTTAGTGCATGAAGAAATGCTTTTTCATCAACATCAGGTTGGTAAATGCATTCGACGTGATGTGATGAAAACAAATGATACGCAGATTGAAACTTAAGATTGAGTGCTTCGATGAACATGCGCCGTTCTTCCATGATTTTAATGCCGACGTCATAGAGTTGTTCACCTAAGATATTTAAGAACGTGTAGTCATCCTCAATACCAATCTTTTTTAACAGGCTATTTCGCTGTTTTAAAACATTTTTATACGTATTCAGATATCTTAGATAGGTCTTATGGATTTGCATCCACTCAAGATCGATGAATTGTCTTCTGATCTGCGGTGAGCCTTGAATTAATTCTAAATCTTCTGGGGCAAACATGACCACGCGAAGATGTCCGATAAAATCGCTAATCTTTCTTTTTTCGACACCGTTGATGGATGCTCTTTTTCCTGTCTTTGATAAAACAACATCGTAGCGATCTTCTTTAGTCCAGACTTTGACATGACTAAAAGGTTCCCCGGTTTCAATCATATCTTTTTCATCCGCAGTGCGATGAGATTTAGTCGTTGCAATGAAATAAATCGCTTCTAAAATACTTGTTTTTCCTGAACCATTTTGACCATGGATATAGCTGAAAGGTTGATCAAATGTCACATCAAAACTCTGGTGGTTACGGAAGTGTTTAAGACTGATTCTTTGGATCATTGACAATCAAGTACTCTTTTTGTTCAACCATGATGAGATCGCCAGGATAGAGTTTCTTTCCTCGTTCTATTCGTTTCTCTTGGTTGACCAACACGTCGTTTTCTAATAAAAAAAACTTGGCTTCTCCACCTGAACCAATGTGATCAGTCGCTTTTAAAAATTGTCCCAACGTGATGTATTCTGTCTTAATTCGAAACTTTTTCATCTATTTCCCTCTGCTATCCTTTTATATTATATCATAATATAAGCAAAAAAACATCCTTTTTCTACTTTTTTATACATCATCAAACCTCAATGAGTCTTGGTTTCTAAAATACGCTTAAAATGGAAATTTCGCGTTTTTTTGTGTAGATAAAAAAAGAGCCGCATGTGCAGCTCTCATAGATTTGATTTTTCTTTTTAGTCGATTCGAACCGGTAAAATCAAGTGTAATAAGTCAGCATCGAGTTGTCCTTTGATGACAAACGGTTTAACTTCACCTGCAAATTGAACAAGAATTTCAGATGAACTAAATGACTTTAATGCTTCAACGAGATACCGTGAGGAGAAAGCAATTTTGATGACTGGGCCTGTGACATCTGAAGAAGGAATAATTTCTTCGAGTGCATCCCCAACTTCATTATTCGTCGAACTGATTTCAACGACACGATCAGGTCTTAAACTCATTTTAATGATATTGTAATTTGTTTCACGATCTCTTGGTGATAAAAGAGAAACGCGTTCAACCGCTGCAAGAAGTTCTTCTTTGTTAAATGGAATGACAACAGGGAATTCATTAGGAATGATCCGCATTGTGTCTGGGTATGTTCCTTCGAGTAACCGTGTCTGGAATAAAATTTTATTCATTTTAAACAAAACTTTATTGGGATTGATGAAGAGTTCAACATCTTCATTGTAAGTATCTAATATTTTAGACAATTCATCTAAACTCTTATTGGGGATAACGATATCAAATTGCTTGCTGTGAGTTCTTAATTTAACGTTCTTTTGTGACAAGCGGTAGGAGTCAGTCGCGACACAATATAAATGGTTATCTAAATATTTAAAGTTGACACCAGTTAAAATAGGACGTTTTTCAGAGGTTGCTGTAGCATAATTAGTTTCTTTAATAATTCCTCGTATGAGTTGACTATCTAAAACGATGGGATCATCTAAATCAAGAAAATCAATTTCAGGATAATCTTCAACGTCCATCAAACGTAATTTAAACTCAGAACGATCAGCTTTAATCACAATCAATTTATCTTCTATAAGTGCAAATTCTACCCGTTGAGAAACGATCTTACGGATGATTTCAATCAAATATTTCCCTGGAATAGCAACTTTACCACCTTGTTTAATAGAAAGTGAATGATCATCAATGAGCACTTGGATCGCAACATCAGTATTGCTTGTTGTTAATAAAATATGATCTTCATTGACTTCAAATTTTACTGCATAAAGAATGGGAAGAGGTGTCTTTGAAGGAAGACCTTTTTGAACGATAAGTAGTTGGTTGAGTAATACATCACGATCGATACTAAAAATCATATGCGTGCTCCTTTATTTTTTTAATTTCAATCTTTAATTATTGTTGTTACAATTGTGGGTTTGTGGGTAAATCCGATAAAGGCTTTATATCGCATTTATTATACCACATTTCCCACATGTTATAAACGCTTATTTTTTGTTAAATGCATCAATCTTTTTTGTGATCGTGTCCACTGCGATACGCAATGCGACATCTTGTTTTAAATCATTTTCTATCTTTTCGCATGCAGCGAGTACTGTAGAATGATCACGATCTCCGAAGAGGGAACCGATGGTTTTATAGGGTATATTATAACGTAATTTGATCAGATACATCGCAATATGACGAGGTAAAATGTACTTAGAATGTCTCTTTTTTCCAATCAAATCCTCTAGAGTAATTCCATAAAAATCACTGACGATGGATTGGATTCGATCATAATTGTTTTCATTGAGTGAATCGCTCTTACGTTTTGTCTTTAACAGAGGTTCTAGAGCCTC
>DIKN01000004.1:0-12232 GCA_002424575.1 Acholeplasmataceae bacterium UBA5617
AAACACGAAGGATGCTGTGGCGGACAACACCACCACGAATAGTTATTAAAAAAACCATCACCTACAGGAAGGATGTCTAAGATATCCTTCTTTTTTTCTTGACAAGGACTCAAAAGAGGCATATACTGTAAATGTGACAAGGTTGTCATTTTTAAGGAGAACTATGCCAAAGGATACATTTAATCATTTAAAACCAGAAAAGAAACAACGCATCATCGATGCGACGATCAAAGAATTATCAGAGCAACCTTTTGAACATGTCAATTTATCCAACATCATACGTGATGCAGGTATAGCACGTGGATCATTTTACCAATATTTTGAGAATAAAGACGATCTTTACCAGTATTTTTCCATGTATATCGGACAAAAAAAGAGTGAGTTACTCAGCGATTTGTTTGACTTAACCCACTATATGCCGTTTATTGAACGGTTAAAAGCTCTTTTTTTAAGAGGTTTTGTTTTTGCAAAAACGTATCCTGAACTCGTTTCTGCAGGGTATAATATGACTCAATCTTCACTTTTCAGAGACTCACCTATCTATCAACAAGCCTACCAACAAGGCATTGATTTCTTCGAGATGTTGATAAAAATCGACCAGGATAAAGGGACTATACGTCAAGATCTTGAAGCACGATATCTCGCAGAAATGATTTTATTTACCATGAATCAAATCAACAAGGACTTCTTTATCCATCCAAATCGTCCGATGGAAGACATAGAAAAGCAGGTCAATTTTACAATCTCTATCCTGCAGAAAGGAATCACACATCATGTTTAATGTTGAAAATCTACGCTTTACCTATCCTAAAAACAAAGAGGCGACACTCAAAGGATTATCTTTTTCGATCGCTAAAGGTGAAATCTTTGGTTTCTTAGGACCCAGTGGTGCTGGGAAATCGACCACCCAAAAGATCTTGATCAAACTTTTGGAAGATTATGAGGGTATGATCACCTATAATGGAAAAAATATTGCCGAGTTGGATGACGCATTTTTTGAAGATATCGGTGTAAGTTTTGAAATGCCCATTCATTTTTCGAAGATGACAGCGATGGAAAACATCAATTTCTTTTTGAAACTTTACAAGAAGAACCATGACATCGAAAGTTTAATGAAACGCCTTGGATTGTGGGAAGATCGCGATAAAATGGTTTCCGAATATTCAAAAGGCATGAAAATACGTCTTAACTTTGTGCGTGCGATGCTGAATTCACCTCAAATGCTTTTCCTTGATGAACCCACGAATGGTCTTGATCCCGCGAATGCAATGATTTTAAAAGATATGATTAAGGAATTTCGTGCTCAAGGCGGTACAGTCTTTATCACGAGTCATATCATGGCGGACATCGATCAACTCTGTGATCGTGTAGCGTTCATTGTGGAAGGTCAAATCAAAGAAATCGACAGCCCAAGAAACTTAAAAATGAAATATGGCAAAAGAACCATGAGACTTGAATATAAAGAAAACGGAAAGACGGTTCAACAAGAATTTCCCATGGATGGGATTGGTCAAAACAACGCATTCATTGAACTTCTTCGCACCAAAGAGATTGAAACCCTCCATAGTGGTGAAACCACATTGGAAGATATTTTCATTCAAGTAACCGGTGTAGGATTAAACCATGAATAAACTTCTTATTCTCATTCGAGGTGAATTGGTTCGTTTGACCAAATATCATGTGACAACCGTTTCGTTTTTGGTCGCACTCGTATGGTTTCTTCTTCTTTTCTTCATTGATGATCAAGATCTTTTAATGCAGATGCTTCCCTTTGTGATCATCATTGATGCGACCATGATGTCGATCATCTTTATTGGATCGGTGATGTTTTTTGAAAAAACTGAACAGACATTTTCTACACTGCTCGTTACACCGGTGACCAATGAACAATTGATCTTATCCAAAGCGATAGCAAATACCATTCATACCATGTTTTCGTCCTCACTTATTTTACTTGTTTTCTTCTTCGTTAAGGACGTGGATATCGCATGGCATTTCATGATTCCTGCCTTAGCACTCTCTGTTTTTATGCACAGTTTACTCGGTTTTGTGTTCTCATTTCATTCCAAAGACTTCACAACCCTGTTGGTCAATGTCATGATTTACGCTTTTGTCATCACCATACCTGTCATCCTTCATTATTTTAATTTCATCCTCAAGGCTGATATTTGGGACACCCTCTTGTTAATTGTTCCAACACAGGCATCCATTAAAATCATTGAAGCTGGATTTAACCAAACATTGGATTATCAGATGTTGATCAGTGCGATTGTCCTTCTTCTTTATACCATTCTGGGCTATTTCTTTTATGTAAAACCTAAGTTTAAGGAATATGCTGTCAAGCAAAGTGGGGTGTAATCATGTTTAAACGTGTTTTAAAACATGAATTTTCGCAAATGTTTCGCGATAAAATGTATCTATTTTTGATGCTATTCCCCATCATTTTAGCTGCTGTAGCCTATTTTTTGATGCCTTATCTAGAAGATCAAGGAGCAGGTATAGCCACCCACATCGTCACCCTCTTTTTCATTTTGATGAATGGATTCATGTTTGGTGCGATCACCGGATTCACCCTTCTTGATGACCAAGATGATAACGTGCTTTTATCGCTACGTATTACACCCGTCAATGTCAATCATTATATCTTTGTGAAACTTTTGATCAGCTACATCTTAGGCATTTTAAGCACTCTCTTAATCATCATCACTTCAGGCTTTATCAGTATTGTTGATCCTTTCAATTTGGTCTTCATTCTAGTTCTTGCACCGCTTCATGGACCCATCGTTGCCCTGTTGGTCAATGCTTTTGCCAGCAATAAAGTTGAAGGATTTGTCATCATGAAAGCCTCCGGTATCATTTTAATCTCTCCAGTTGCAGTGCTCTTTTTAACGGATTGGAAGGAAATCTTTTTAGCAATTCTACCCGGATTTTGGCCTGCTCGTTTAATCGCGATGGAACTTCTACCCATGAACTATTTCTTTTCAGAAACATGGATTTACTTTATCCTAGGTTTAATCATCAATTTTGTCGTGATTTATCTGCTCTACATCATCTATCGAAGACGTATTCATATATAAGGAGGTAAGTATGTATTATTTAGCGATTTTCTTGATTGTCTATGGTGTTTTTTTACTGATTGGCATGCTTTTACAGTTTCCTTTTCTCTACAACAACATGAAATCAAAAGCCATGATTAAGATGATGGGAAAAAGAGGATTTCAAATCATGCTATTCGTGATGGCTATCGCATTTATTGCTATTGGCATCCTTATATTACCCTAGACAACAAAAAGGATGGATACGCTCCATCCTTTTCTTTTTGACCAATCAATATGATCTATGCAAACATTCACATCCATGATGTGTAAAGTTAAGTGATATCCAAAACAAAGTTAAGTCCTCGTAGATTACGTGTATGCATTTACTGTAACGGTTTCATTGGCATTCATACGCAAGGTAACAACTCTATTGTTTCCAGAGAATACGAGAGAATTATTGACATAAATGGACAGAGATTTATTGTTGATGTTTATAAAGTCAGTGTAAAAGAAACTGGAATCGTTGATCAAAAATGTGATATAGATATCAAAACCGTCTGAAGTTTTGGGACGACGATTCACTTGAATACTCATGGTTTGTCCCGATAACATATCATAACCAAAATTCAAGTAAGAGTTTACATAAGTTGGGTTCAATAGAACATCATCTTTCGAATTGATAAAATCCACATCTTTGATGGCTTCCAAGTCTGAGTCATTAAGGATAGCCGGTGAGTACTCAAAAAGGACGGATTTAATCGATGTACTATTACTGTTACTGTTGGTTAAAACGAATACATAATAATCAAAATCGATCGAATTTGCGGGTGCGACCGTATAGGTATCCCCATTCGCGTAAACTTTAACGAAAGCATTTGCAGCAGTCATGATCGATTGTCCACTTGCAAAGGGTACTAAGTTATTCAACTTAATGCTCGTTCGATATGATGTTCCCGTGATACCTGCAACGTATGCCAGTGTTCCACCACCACCAAGATAATCACCTGTGATTGTACCAAGATTATCTGGATTAGAATTAGGTCTTACGTACAATATAAGTGATCCCGGGAATGCAGTGGGACGAAATACTTGATTCACAATCGTACTCGGTGCTGGGTAGTTATCAAATGTTTTTGAAAATGAAAAAGCTCTTGATCCTTCAACACCTGTAATGTTAACACCACCTACAACATCAATGTTTTGACGACTATAGACGGAACCTTGTTGATCGATGTTGTATCCATCCAAAATCATTTGATCATAGAGGTAAGGTGCGTTTAAATTGTTTGGCGTTGGTGATATCTTAAGTGTCGAGATACTGTAGTTAGTAGGTACTTTGTTTGTTTGTGTCGTTCCTACGAGTTGCGTGTTATTTGGGATTGCACTGGTTAAGGTCAGAGAACCACTGTTGATGTATTGCCCTAAATAATAGGTTCTTGCTGCTTGGAAGACATTAAAAGCCCAGTCTGCTGTGAGTGAGAAGAAATATTTATCACGAGGACCACCATCGATCACACCACCATCAGCTTGTGTATAACCGATAAGACCATATTGGCTTCGATTGGGCATTTGATTGCCACTGCTATCGATCTTTGGTGATATAACATAGATTTTTTCGATGATTGCAGAGGAGTTTAAATGACCCACGATATATCCCGTTGCACGATTGATGTTGCCTTCATTATGAGGATGAAATGTATCGATTGGAGTTGCAGAAGTTGGATTACTGTATATGATCGGACTTTCGATAAAGAAATTTCTAACAGTCGCATTATCACCGATATAGCCAAATACACCAATATCCTGTTTTGTCGAACCATCAATGCGCAAATTTTTGAGCGTTGATGTATTGCCCTCAAAATGACCGATAAAAGGATAAAAATGATCCCCAATTGGATTGAATAATTGATGGACGAGTGAGACATCGACCGCTGTAAAATCAATGGTGATTGGCGATAATGTATGTTGATCTGCGACAATAAAATAATAGATTCTATCCTGTAAATATCCTTTTTCTTGCAATTTAGAAAGATTGAATAAATGATTAGCTTCCGAAATAACGAAAGGATCAAGTGATGTTCCTGTTCCCTTAGCAAAATAGCTGACCTTTGAACTTCCGATCAAATCGCCTAGATAGTTATTACTTTTCACAAACCATGCATACGTCATACTTGATAGGATGAGTACCAACGACAACAAACCAAGTGTTATTTTAACTAAACTTTTTCTTGTCATACGACACCTCCAACCATGATGGTGAATTTGATGTCAGAGAAAAAGACCATAAATGACATGGTGTCTATGTTTGCATAGAGATTTTCATAGGCTAATATTTCATCGATTTTGGATTCATAATAGCTAAAATTATAGTACAGTTTGTATAAGGTGACATCTGTCGTTAACTGTGTGCTACCGAGATCCATGATCGCATGATAAACATCATCTTGATAGAAACTAAACATGGGATAGACGAGCTGTTGGTTTATGTCTACGCTGTTAAAAACAGTATTCAAGGTTTGATACTTATTTGCACCTTCTGCAAAGTTATTAAAATCTTTGCTGATGAACGTTTGAACGCGAGCAGCCTCACTGACATAATATGGACGAGAGGTTGTGTAAGGATATAGAGCAATGGCTTCACTTGCGAGTTCCGAATCAGCTAATATGGTATTTCTTAGTGTGATGGGATCACCCGTTAGTGCGATTGTAATCTCTGCAATAACATTTTTTTCGATATTATTCTCATCAATGATTGGATCATATTCATTCATGAACATACCATTGAATGCATAACTCGGTTTATCGATAGACCAAGCATTTTGTTGAATGTAAGTTGATGTATTGGTATCATATACTAATACCCGATTTGAGTTGGGATCATGTTTGTAAACATTATTTTTGGTGTAATATTTGATTTCATAAGGAATTGGAGAACCATCAGTTGTGGTCGCACTTATTGGTTGGATGTGTGTTTGATCACCGATACTAAACCACGCATAAACAACTGCGGTAAACAGTGACAGTGACATGATGAACATGAGTGCTGCTTTGACGAGTTGTTTCATATGCGTTCTCCTTTCATAAAACATAAAAGCCAATTGAACCTCACAAATACGTGAGATGCAACTGGCTACCCACGAAGGGCCCTATAGCTTTGCGTCATCAGGTTTCCCTGATTTTGCCAAATTATTTAATCTTTGAAACAAAAAACCAGTCGAATCCCACAAATCGGTGAGATGCAACTGGCTACCCCGAAGGGCCCTATAGCTTTGCGTCGCCAGGTTTCCCTGGTTTTGCCAATGTTTTTTGATTCAAGATCAAGATTCATTTGATTTTTCTTTTTTTTCTAATTCTTCCTGCAAAACTTCTTGATAGAGCGCTTCTTTAATTCTTTCTTCTTGCTCTTTCTTCAGTTTTTCTTCTTGAGACTTTTTAGTGATTTTAATGATATGTATTGTTTCTGATACAACCATTCCAAGTAGTAATACACTCAAGACACCAAAGATGAGATTCTTTTGAACAGCTGCAAGTTGTGCAATTGGTTTTAAGAAGGTAATTTTTGCAGTGTAGATGGCTTTGAAGTTCGTCTCGTTAACCGGATTCATATCCACCGATGTGTTATGATCACCTTTTGTTTCATATCCGCCATCTGGATGAAGGCCAACCACACGGTGAATCACTAAGATGGGTTTGTTGTTAATTTCACTTTGGAAGACTATGACATCGCCGATTTCAATCTCATCAAATGTTGCTTTTCGAATGATGGCAATGTCCCAGGGATCCAAGGAATCTGGGTTATCTCCCACCATCGAATCGGTTGGTACAATCGAGAAGGAATATCCACCGATAAAGAGTGGTTCATTTTGTCTAATTGCGCGAGCTCCGATAACCATCACCACAATGGAGAGTACAAAGATGAAGATAGCAAGTGATGTGAATACAATCGATAGCGTCTTTTTCAAGTGAATCTCCTCTTACTTTGTTTTTGCTTTTTTCAAATCTGTTTCTAATTTTACTTCAAGTTTTTGTTTTTCCTTCTTGATGCGCTCTTGAGCTTGTTTTTTCAACTTTGCTTGAGCTTCTTTAAACTTCTTGACTTCTGCATCGCGATCGCGTTTAGCTTGCAAGATGGCACGTTCTTTTTCTTTTTGTTGTCGTGCTCGAATTTTCTTCACTTCTTCGTTGTATTTAAGAAGTGCTTTCTTCTTTTCCAATTCGATGATGCGTTTTTCTTCCTCACGAAGACGCTGTTCTTCAAGCTTAATCTTTTCTTGCATCTCTCTCGAATCGTCTTGCAACATCTTTTTTTGTTCAGCAACGAACTCGAGGTATTCACTTAAGATTTCTTGGTTCTTTTCTAAGTTCTTACGCTCAAGTTTGATGCGTTCTTCAAGGGCTTGTTTCTTCGCTTCTTCAATGGCACGTTTCTTGAGCCCTTTTTGTATTTCTTTGTTGATGTTGACAATTTCTTTGAGCATCCGTTTTTCAAGTCGTATCGCGTTGTTATAATCCACTTCTTTGGTCTCGCGAATGACACGTGCAACACGCGCGCGATCTTTAGCTTTTAAGAGTTCAGCATCCAAATCGACTTTGACCATGCGTGAGAAGAATAAATCTTCTCTATCTTGTTCTTCTTCAAGATCAAAGAAATCTTTGAACAGAGCATTGGAGATCGCAATCGTGTCACGCAAAGCTTTACGAAGGGCAACTTCATAGTTTGCTGACTCATCCATCGCTTGATCAATCCGTTCTTTTAGAAGTTGCTTATTCTGCTCCAAGAAATACTGATTGATTTGATTATCTTCCATGACGAAGGGATCGGGTTTCGTCATGAGCTCTGTTAAAGTCTTCTTGATAATCTTTGGACTTTTGCGCTTATACTCATCGACATCCAAATACTGGTAATGATCTTCTAGGGCTTTTTGATTGCCATAGACGGTTGTAAATGCGGTGAGTGCGGATTGATAGACATTTCTTAAATAATACCGGTCAAGTGTTAGATTTTGTTCTTTGACATCCACATCAAAGTTTAACATGTTGTATTTATCGAGATAAAGCCATAGGTTATAACAGTTGTTATAGTCAATATTTTTCAAGATAATGGAAGTCTTCATGATGGGGGGAATAACGGGTTTTGCGTGTTTAATTTCTTCCATGAAGGGTGAAAGCCGGATACCATTGACTTTTTTTAAGAGTTGTTGAATCTGTGTAAGAAGTGCATGATTTGCTTTAGCAAGCTGATCATCATCCACGGTATCCTTTATTTTTAAATCGATCTCAAGCGAGATGTTGGATTCTCGCATGTCGAATTGAGATTTCAAATTGAAGAATTTGCTGTTATATGTTTCAACATTTGATTTGACTAAATCGTAACGACGATTGACAAAGTCGAAGAGTCGATCAACCAAGGTTTTGATGAATCTGTTTTCATAGATAGCATATTCGATTTCAGCTTGTGTCGTTAAAATCTGTTTGGGAATCACATCGCCGTTTCGTACCTCTTTGATTAACTGTGTATTTGCAGCAAGATGTCTGATTGAATCACTGTTGACTTTCTTAGCCTTTTCAATTTGAACAACTTCTTGCAAATACTTTAACCCCGATTTAGGGTTTTTGGTGATTCGATCTAAACTTGGAAAATACGATTCGATCGTTTCAATCCAGTCTTCGTGAAACACTTTGGATTCTTGAATGCTCTTTTGATAAATTTCGTTTTCGCCAGAGAGTAAGGCCTGATAAAAGTGATTGGGAAACTCTTCTTCACGTTCTAACTCATAAAAGACTTGGTTGAGTTGTTCATGAAATTTCCGTAAGTCACTGACCTTTTTCATAGAATCTCCTTAATAGACTAGAATGATTTCTTGATGGTGGTAAGGAATGCTTGGCATTCTTGGAAACCATTCTTACCGAACAGACGATCAAGAAGGACTGAAAGATCATTGATTTCTTCCTGTAGGAAAGGAAGGTTCAAACTTTCGAACTTTCTAAAGATCTTTCGAGCGACCATGTAATCAAGAGCATCAGTTTCCGAATTGCCACATGCAACATAAACTGGAACAAAGGCTCTGATCTGTTTCATGATACGGTTACCGAAGGTGACCTTAAAGGCTTTGGTGATGAAGGCATCCAATTTTTCAAGGTTTTCAAGTGCTTTGATCGACAGTGGATAATCCTTGTTGGCTTGTCTAAATAAATCTTGAAGATAATCACTACTCATCGTTACACCGGAAGTGTCAGGTGCATCGATATAAGCAGCTTTGGTGTTAATGATGATCGGTGTTGCACGGTCGTAGACTTTGTCTGTGATCGTAAACGTAGAGTCATCTTTGTTCGCTGTTCCTACAAACCATACGTTTTGTGGAAGGAGAATTTTTCCGTTTTGTAAATGTTTGGGATCATTGGGTTGAGTGTCTGGTGTGATATCGATCAGCCATGCATCAGGATCCGGCATTTCCAAAAGTGATAGAAGTTCTGCAAAGTAATATTCAACACGAGCCAAGTTCATTTCATCGAGAACAACTAAGCAAACGTCATCGCGATAGGTTGTCTCATAGATCGAACGAAGGAAATCTGTTTCATTGAACTTCTTGGTGAACTCATTTAAGTAACCAATCATTTCAGCACGATCGCGCCATGAGGGTTGAACAGCAATAATCGCTGAATCATGACCGAAGAATTTTCCCATCGCATAGGGGAGTGATGTTTTACCAGTACCGGAGATCCCTTCCAAAATCATCGTTTTGGAGGCTGCCATACCGGCAAAAAATGCAGAAATGATTTTTTTATCGTAGAAGAGTCCAAGACGTGAAGCTGAGAAATTGATGAAGCGTTTGACCAATTCGTTCAAGTTGATCATGTCTTCGTCTTTCATGTGGATGTTGGTGACCATGTTTTCATATTCTTTATCCACTTGAATCAATTTGGTGAAGCGAGAAGGTCCCAAATCTGGTTCTTCGACTTTTTGGTTTTCATCACCAGGTTCACGGTTGGATTGATCGCCGATGCCACCACCCAATGCAGAAACTTTCATGGCTAAAATCTTGTTTTTTTCATCGATCAATTCAACTGTTTTTTGGTTTAAAAAACTAATTTCTTCGAGTAATTCATCTTTTTCTATTTCCGTGCGCGCGAATTTAAAATAACGTCTTAAAAGTTGATAAACCTTAAGAAATAGAAACGAAATAAAGGCGATATTCACCATTAAAACGACAAAAGCCATCACCCAGTCGAGTAATGTGAAGTTCGGGCTTGCGCCGATGAAATTGCGGAAAAATTCAGCGACTCCATCAATGAATAAACCGGTAAATGCTTCAAATATACGTTTGAAAAATTGACCGATATTAGCAAAAAAATCTCTGATGAAGCCTATATAGTATCGCGCAAATTCGACCATATGAACTCCTTAATACAACTTAGGCTTTGTTCTTCGTCTCGTCTTGTTTCTTCATTTCTTCTAAAATCTGCTGTCTGATTCGTTCTTTTTCAGCTTCAACATCAAAGGTTTGGTTTTGAGTCTCTGATGCAAACTTTTCTTTTAACTTCTCATTATTGATCTGAATAATATTACGAACAAGAAATACAGCTTCAACCATTAAAATTAATGCGACAGGTAAAATGACAAAGACTGCAAACCCAGTTGGTGTCTGCAAATATTTGAGTGCACGGCCTGCACCTTTCAACTGACCTGTGTAGACTGCAATTGTTTCTGTGATGTTGATGGGATCATCAGGGATCGCACCATCTTTATCACCTTGTGTGACGATGAATGTTTCATCATCAAGCGTAAAAATCTCAATAATGCGGTGGGTAATGAATCCTTGAATGTTAAGCCCAGGTATCTTCATACTAAAGTATGTGACGATGTCACCAACTTGAAGATCTTGTCTTGAGTCTTCATCGAGTAAGCGAACAAAGATCACATCATTCACAGTAAACGAATTCTCTTGATCACCGGTCATCGAGTCTGTCAAAACAGTGACAAAACCACGACCAAAGAGATTAGCTATATCATCTTTTTGTTTGAGCTTCATATTGGCAAAACTGAAGAGAACAAGTAAGACGAGTACTGCATAAAAGAAAACATTTAAAACAATCTTTCCTACCTTAGTACCTTGTTTGGCTTTATCCTGATTCATGTAACCCTCACTTGAAAAATCTAGTTCGATCCAAGAGGATGGGGAGGTGTACTAAGTACACCTTCCCGGACTAGAATGCGTTACTTATATTATACTACTTAGTTGCTTAATTAGACACCAAATCTGAGGGAAATTGAAATCGTTCTGCCAAGAAGGGCATTATAACCTTCTGCATCCCAACCTTCAAACCAAACGCGAACAACAACGTAACCATAATATTCAGCATCTGCAATTAAAGCTTGGTTAGCTGCCATATCGAGAACGAGTTGGCCAGCTGGTAGTGATGTTAGTGTTGCAACTGTATTGACTGATGCAGATCCTAAAGGTAATGTATTGGTTGATTGATAATAGAAGTTTTGTGCACCATTCGTACCGATACCACCATTTGTTAAATCAGCATTTGTTAAACCACCAGAATAAGTATTCGTTCCACCTGCTGGATTTTCATAAGCAGTTGTACCTTGAGTTGTCAATGCACGGTTAACAATACCTGTAACAGAAATCTTCATAGCATCAGAAAGGTTAGCTGGGAATGTACCACCGGCAACTCTCAATGTACCGGAACTGTCTGTGAAGGTAACCCCAGTTAAATAAGATGCTGCAGTGCTTGATAATGTGACAGCTTCCCACATGATTTGTTGTTCGTTATCCGATCTAAAATGTAGGGGAATTTCTAGGTAACCACTGGTTGTGCTTAAACCATTTAAATCATAGAAATCATAACCATTAGGTGTTGTGACATGTCCAAATCTGAATGCATCGACACCATAGACTGATTCAATATAGTTATAGACATCTTGTGTTGTAATAACTGTTTTCCATACTAAACCTGAAATGGGATCAGCTGCTGTTGAACCAATTGCGACTTCAATACCGGTATCCGATACAACTTGAGCGTTGAAAGGCTGGATGACGGATGTATTCGTCAGCGTAAACCACGCGAATGTTGTCGTACCGAGTGCGATGACGGTAAGAACAACGGTAAGAACTGATAAAACTAATTTTCTTGTAATACTGTTCATGTTCTAGTCTCCTTTTATTTCTTATTTGACTTTTTTT